>NZ_JBEXQA010000023.1:0-118627 GCF_040612395.1 Streptomyces sp. NPDC006430 | reverse complement strand
GTGGTGGAGTCGAGGAGCAGCCGCCCCCTTCGTAAGGGGGCGGCAGGCCACCGCCATGCGCTGTCCGAACTGCGCTGTGGTCGACCGGGCTACCAGCGGTACCAGCGGCCGCTACCGCCCTTGGGGCGGGCGACGAAACCTATCAGCCACAGGACCAGGACTGCGATGGCCACCCACCAGAGAACCTTCACCGCGAAACCCGCGCCGAAGAGGATCAGGGCCAGCAGAAGAACGAGAAGCAGGGGAACCATAGTTATCAACCTCCGAAGCACCGCTTGCCCGACCCCGCCGTGGAAATGCATTCGATTCCTCTTTGTTTCTCATCCCGGTGGCTGGGCAGGAGAATCCGTTCGCTTTCGCGGTAGCAGACGTAGGCGGAACGGCCTTAGGCCGGCCGGCTCAATCGGCCGCTCGACGAGGTGTGTTCTGGGCAGAAGACCACCATGCACACCCATCACGAGCCGGACCCGGAGCACCAGGTGCCCGACGGCGTCGACGAGAAGACACTGCGCGCCCTTGGCCGGCTCTCGAAGGCACTGGAGACCACACATGTCCCCTGACGGTGCCACACGAGGGCCGTGCGGTCGGCAGCGGTGCTCGACGGGCGACGACCTGTGCGGGCGGTGGCCCGGGACGCACGCAACGGGTCGCTCGTCCCGCGCCGGACCGCTACACCAGAACCTTCCGCAGGGCCGCGAGTGCGGTCTGGAGTTCCTCCTCCGTGATGGTCAGCGGCGGCGCCAGCCGGATCGTGGACCCATGGGTGTCCTTGACCAGCACGCCTTCGCTGAGGAGGCGTTCGCTGATCTCCCGGCCCGTGCCGATCGAGGGGTCGATGTCCACGCCCGCCCAGAGCCCGCGGGCCCGGTAGGCCGTGACACCCGCGCCGGTGAGCGCGGCCAGGCCCTTGTCGAGTACGGCGCCCAGCTCTGCGGCCCGCCGCTGGAACGCGCCGGTGGCCAGCAGGTCGAGGACCGCCGAACCGACCGCGGCCGACAGCGGGTTGCCCCCGAACGTCGAGCCGTGCTCACCGGGCCGCAGTACGCGCAGCACGTCGGCGCGGGCGACCACGGCGGAGACCGGGACGATGCCGCCGCCCAGAGCCTTGCCGAGGAGCAGGACGTCCGGCACCACCCATTCGTGCTCGACGGCCAGCGTCCGGCCCGTACGTCCGAGGCCCGACTGGATCTCGTCGGCGATGAAGAGACAGCCCGCGCGCCGGGTCAGGTCGCGAACACCGGTGAGGTAGCCCTCGTCGGGGATGACGACGCCGGCCTCGCCCTGGATGGGCTCGATCAGTACGGCCGCCGTCGTCTCGTCCACAGCCGCTTCCAGCGCGGCGAGGTCGTTGTACGGGACGACACGGAAGCCGGGAGTGAACGGCCCGAAACCGGCGCGGGCCGTCTCGTCCGTGGAGAAGCTCACGATCGTCGTGGTGCGGCCGTGGAAGTTGCCGTCCGCGACGATGATCGTCGCCCGATCGGGCGCGACCCCCTTGACCTCGTACGCCCACTTGCGGGCCACCTTGACGGCGCTCTCCACGGCCTCGGCACCGGTGTTCATCGGCAGCACCATGTCGAGCCCGGTCAGCTCGGCCAGACGCTCGGCGAAGCCGGCCAGCCGGTCGTTGTGGAAGGCGCGCGAGGTGAGGGTGACCTCGTCGAGCTGACGGCGCGCGGCTTCGACGAGGGCGGGGTGGCGGTGTCCGAAGTTGAGGGCCGAGTAACCGGCCAGCATGTCGAGGTAGCGGCGGCCCTCGACGTCCTCGACCCAGGTGCCCTCCGCACGGGCGACCACCACGGGCAGCGGGTGGTAGTTGTGCGCGAGCACCGGGGCCTCGGCACGGATCAGCTGCGCTGACGAACGCCTCTCGGAGGGCCGGGACGTGGGAACGGTGGTGGTGGGGCTGGTCATCAGCGGATCTCCTGGGTGCAGCACTTGATTCCTCCACCGGCCTTGCGGAATTCCGAGAGGTCGACGGGGACGGGAACGTATCCACGGCCGGCGAGCTGGTCGATGAGGCCGTGGGCCTGCGGGGCGACGAAGACGTTGCGGCCGTCGGACACAGAGTTGAGGCCGAACGCCAGGGCGTCCTCCTCAGTGGCGATCACCGCGCGGGGGTAGAGCGTCCGGAGGACCTCACGGCTGCCCGGGGAGAACGCCGCCGGGTAGTACGCGATGTTCCCTTCGCCCGTCCCGCCGCCGAGGAAGAACAGCGCGGTGTCCAGGTGGTAGAAGCGGGGATCCACCAGGTCGAGGCTGATCACCGGCCTGCCGAAGAGCTCCTGCACCTCGCGGTGGGCGGCCCTGTGCGTACGGAAGCCGGTGCCCGCCAGCACGAACCGGCCGACCGGGACGAGGTCGCCCTCGCCCTCACAGATCGACTCGGCGGGGTGGACGTGGTAACCGGTCTCCTTGAACCACGTCCCGTAAGCCTCCGACTCCGGCCGCCGCTCGGGCGCGTGGAAGGACGAGCCGAGGACCTGGCCGTCCAGGACGAGAGCCGCATTGGCCGCGAAGACCATGTCGGGCAGGCCCTCCACGGGAGCAACCGTCTCGACCGTGTGGCCGTGGTCGCGGTACGCCCGGACCAGCGTCCGCCACTGGTCACGGGCACGGTTAAGGTCCACCGGCACGTCGGCGTTCATCCACGGGTTGATGGCGTAGCGCACCTCGAAGTAGCGGGGCTCGCACATCAGATAGCGCCTGCGGCTCGGGCTGGGGCCGAGCGGGGCACGTCCTACGGACACAGAGGATTCCTCTTCCTGCGGTGACTGCTGGGGGTGCTCCCACCGTAGAAAGCGGCCGATACGGGCGACAAGAACGAAGAGCTGCGCGTGTGCGCAGGAATGCTGCGTGGATCAGCGGGTCAGAGCATGTTTGCTGCGTCACTGCCCGCGCCTTGCGCGGTGTCGGGCGCTCGCTCGCTGGCACCGGCCTCCGGGCTCTCGGGCAGCAGGTGGGAGAGCACCATGTAACTGATCGTCTTGCGGACGAAGGGTTCGCTGCGGATCCGTTCCAGTACTTCCTCGAAGTGCCCCACGTCGGTGGCCCTGACGTGCAACAGCGCGTCGGCAGCCCCGGTCACCGTCATGGCCGCCGCGATCTCGGGATACCTGCGCGCAACCTCAGCGAGGCGCCGGGGCGGTGCCGCGCTGTCGCAGTACACCTCGATGTACGCCTCCGTGCGCCAGCCGAGCGCGGCCGGCCGGACGGTCGCCCTGAACCCGGTGATCACATCGGCCTTGCGCAGCCGGTCCACCCGGCGTTTGACGGCGGTGGCCGACAGGCCGATGGCCGCGCCGATCTCGGCGAAACTCGCCCGGGCGTTCTCGATCAGGGCCGCGACGATCTTTCGGTCGAGCTCGTCGAACGGCGTCGACTTGGCGGTCATGGCTGTCCTGGCGGTCATGGCGGGCGACCTTCTGCTCGTGCTGCCCCGGGCAGGGGCCGTCTGCCCCCATCTTGCCGGAGCAAGCCCGCACCGGAGCCGTGGCCGGAGCAGTGGGCGGCCGAGCCGCCGAGCCGCCGAGCCGCCGGCCCGCTTGGCCGCCGCGGGCGCGGGACCGCCGCGCCGATGGCGATCCCCGCGAGCCCGCTCAGATGGGTCGAGGCCCGAGGTGCGCCGGACACGCCCGTGGCGAGGGCATCGACCGGCTGCGGCGCCGCGAAAACGCGCCGCCCCCACACCGATCAGCAGCCCGCTGCCTCGTGCCCCGCGGAGGCGGCCATCACGGAGTCACTCGTCACTCCGGACCATGGCCGCGGTGGGCACGAAGGACCCGGCCACGGGCACCCCGCGCCACCCTCACCGATCGCCACGCGCCGCTTTCCTGGTACGCCGCCCGGATGCCCAGCGGCCGACCCCGCTCGACGTCACAGGGCGATCACCGCTCGCACCAGCGTGCCCTCGGCGGAAGCGCAAACCGAGCCGTCCACGGAATACGCGTCGACCAGGGCGAGTCCGCGGCCGAAACCGGCATCCATGTCGGCCGGCTCACAGCGAGGTGAAGGACGGTCCCGCCATCGGCCACGGTCGCGTACCACGACGGTCAGCGAGGCGTCGTCGGCTTCGAACATCACTGCCAGGTCGGGGCTGCCGCTGTGCAGCACCACGTTGGTCACCAGTTCGCTGACGATCATGGTGAGTGCCTCTTCCGCCCCTGCGGACAGCTGACGACGACGCGCCACCGCCCGCGCCAGCCGACGCAGGCGGGGTACGGCGCGCGGAGCCGCGGGAAGGGACGCCACGGCCAGGACGCGCCTGGTACGAGGAGTCACCCCCTCGCGGAAGTGCTCGGCTCCCGGCGGTTCCTCCACACCGAGGAGCTCCCCTTCGGGGCTCGGGCACGTCACGATCCTCACGCCGAACTCCTGCCTGGCAGCCGACCGCATCGGCAGCGGGCCCCGTCGACCCGTCGACCCGACGGACCACGAGGCCTTACGGTCTCCAGGGTGGCCGTCGCCCGCGGCGCCCGGCAATCCGGGCAGAGTGAGTACGGATACGCAAACAACAGGTGATGTGTGCGAGAACGGGGTGACGAACCGTGTCGGGAACCGCCGGAACAGCGCTGGAGTCCGAGGCCGCGCTGTGCAGGCTGCTCGCCTCCGCCCTCGACACGGACGGGCCCGGTCGGCCCGTACTGCTGCTGGTCGAGGGCGCTGCAGGAACCGGCAAGAGCCGCCTGCTGGAGCGGCTCAAGGCGGCCCTGCCCGGCGCGGTCCACCGGTCGGCCCTCGACGGTCCGCTGCCCGACCGCCGACCCGTTCTGCTCGTCGTCGAGGACGTGCACCGCGCAGCGGGCTCCCAGACGACCGACCTGCGCGCCCTCCTCGCCGAGCCGCCCGCGCGCTTCGTGTGCGTCCTGAGCTACCGCCCCGAGGAGCTCGCCGAGCCGGGACTGGTTCTCGGACCGGAAACCGAGTTCCCGGCCGCCCTCATGGTCGTACGACACGCCCTCGGCCCGCTCGATGTCACGGACGTCCGCCGGATGGCCTGCGACGCACTCGGCGCGGACCGCTGTACGCCCGCCCTGGTCGACGCGCTCCACCATGCCTCCGGCGGTATCGCCCAGACCGTCGTCGACCTGCTCGACCGGCTGGCCGCGGACACCCCCGCCACCGGCCCGCTCGCTCCCGGCCCCGGCCTGCTCGACACCCCGCCCCGGCTCGCCGCCCTGACCCTGCGACGCACCGCCGCCGTACCCGCAGAACACCGGCAGATCGTCTACGCCGCCGCCGTGCTCGACGAGTCCGCCACATCCCGCGACCTCGCCGCCGTGGCCGGCCTGGCCCGGCACGCCGGACACGCCGCCCTTCTCGCCGCCCTGCGTGCCGCCGCCCTCGAAGAACGCGGCGACGGCCGGTACGGCTTCGCCTCGCCCCTCGCCGCCGCTGCCGTCCGCCGCTCGGTGACCGGTCCCGTCCGCGAGGCGCTGCACCGCCGGGCCGGGCAGCTGCTCGCCGGGCGTCAGCCCGTGCCGTGGGAGCGCGTGGCCGGCCACCGACGCGGTTGCGGCGACGAGCGGGGTTGGCTGCACGCCGTCGAGCGCGCCGCCCGACAGTTCGAGGGCACCGGGGAACAGCAGCGTGCCGTGGTCCTGTTGGAATCGGCACTGGCGACCGGTCCGGTCCCCGAGCAGGCCCGTGCCCGGCTCACCATGCTGCTGGCCCACTGCGCCGTGGTGGGTCTGCGCTCCGACCAGACGGTGGAGGTGCTCCGGCACATCGTGGCCGATCCCGGCCTGCCACCCGACGTGCGGGGCGAGATCCGCCTGGACCTCGGGCTCCTGCAGTGCAACCAGCTGGGCCAGGTCATCGAGGGGCGGGCCGAACTCGCCCGCGCGGTGGGAGACCTGGCCGGCCGGCCGGTTCCCTTGGCGCGGGCGATGTCGGCGCTCGCGATGCCGTACGGTCCGGACGCGTCGTTCGCCGAGAACGTCACCTGGATCGAACGTGCCGTGGCCGTCGCGGACGAGTCGGGCGACCCCGTGGTCCAGGCCGCCGTCGCCGCGAACCGGGTGAGCGTACTGCTCAACACCGGGGACCCGGCGGCCTGGCAACTCATCGCACGCCTGCCCCGTGACAGCGAGCTCATCGGCTGCCGGCAGCAGACCGCACGCGGCCTGTGCAACGCGGCGGACGCGGCGGTGTGGCTCGGCCACTACGACACCTCGCGCGCTCTGCTCGCCGAGGGCGTCGCCCTGGCCGCGAGCAGCGGCGCCGCCTACGCCGAGCAGACCGGCCGGGGCTGCACCCTCGTACTCGACTGGGCGACCGGCCACTGGGCCGGACTCGCCGACCGCGGACGCGCCTTCGTCGCCGAGGCCGAAACCATGCCCTACCTGGTCTCCGACGCCCGGATGGTCCTCGGCCTGCTCGCTCTCTCCCGTGGTGAGTGGGCCGACGCCGTGGACTGCCTGACCGGCCCCGGGGCCGCCGACCTCGACACCGGCCCCGTACCGATCTCGGCCACCGCTTCAGGCGCCCTCATCAGGCTCGCCCTCGCTCACGGCGACACAGCCGCAGCGGCCACCGAGGCCGCCGCCGCGTGGAAACGGCTGCGGAACAAGGGAATCTGGGCCTGGGCCGCCGAACTCGCCCCCTGGGCGCTGGAAGCGACCCTGCGGGCTGGAGACGAGCTCACCGCCCGCGCCATGGTCGACGAGTTCGCGACCGGGTTGGAGGGCCGCGACGCACCATCGGCCGAGGCCGCCCTCGCATGGACCCGCGGCGTCCTCGCCGAACACACGGGGCAGACCGCCGAGGCCGTCGCGTACTACGAAAGAAGCGCCGCTGCCTACAGTGCGCTACCCCGGCCGTACCACGAGGCCCTCACCGCGGCAGCTGCCGCCCGCTGTGCCCTCGCCACGGGCGACGACAGCGGACCCGTCGTCGCCGCGCTCGCCCACCGCGCCGCGGCCTTCGACGCGCTCGGCGCGACCTGGGACGCCGCACGCACCCGCGCCGACCTGCGCCGTCACCAGACCGCGGAGCCTCGCCGCGCCCCCGGCCGCCCCGGGTACGGCGACCTGCTCTCGCCGCGCGAGGCGGAGGTCGCGGAACTCGCCGCCCACGGCATGTCCAATCGGGAGATCGCCGCCACGCTGCACCTCTCCCCGCGCACCGTGGAACAGCACGTCGCCCGGGCCCTCCAGAAGACCGGCGTGCACTCCCGCCAGCAGCTCGCCCAGGCCCTCGACCTGGCGGCGCCGCATTGATTGCGTATCCGTGAATCCACGCCTCCGGATAGGCCGAGAGCGCGTGATCACGACATCATCACGTCGGGCGGCGCCGCAGCCCCCAACCCCCCACATGCGGCGCCGCAACGGGCCGTCCCTCACCCCTACGGCCCCTGCAGACGCGCAAGCCGGCCGGCCCGGACCAGGCCGGCCGGCTTGCGCGTCTGCCGGCCTTCAGCCCTGCAGAGTGCGGCCGGCCGGATCGAGGTCGGCGTACGCGAGTCCACCGCCGCCTGGCTCGACGTCAACTCCCCCCGTCCCGCGCTGGATCAGGCCGACCGCGCGGAACACCGACGACAGGGGCAGCACCAGGTAGGAGGCGTACAGCAGGAAGGCCACGAGGTCGCCGAGGGAGTTGGCGTGCCGGCGGCGCGGGGATGCGTTCGAGGACGCCGCCCGCGAAAGCGTCGTAGAGGGGGAGGGTCTCCAGGTGGACGTAGCCGATGTGGCAGTCGCAGACGGCCAGGGGGCAGCGGCGGGGGACCAGGGCGGCGCGGTAGGTGCCGTCGTAGAGGTTGCCGAGCTCGGTGCGGACGAAGTGGCAGCGGCGGACCGTGCCCTCGCCGTCCACCGAGATGACCGACTCTCCCGTGCGGCACGGCAGTCCGGCCGAGCGGTGGGGATGGCGGCTGTACGGGAAGAGCGGGTCCAGGGCGGTCCAGTCGTCCGCCTCGGCATCGGTGTACGTGTGGCCCTCGGCGGCGTTGGCCCAGAGGTAGACGTGGTCGGGCAGGTCCGCGCGCAGCCGGCGCGCGTGGGGCAGGTTCTCGGGCAGGCCGACGATGCCGACGCTGTGGCGGATGCCCCGGGCGACCAGGTCCTCGACCTTCGACAGGAAGCGTGCGTAGGGCGTCTGGCCGGGGTGGTACGTGCACCACAGGGCCACGGAGGCCGCGTCGGCCTGGGCGAGCCAGTCGGTTCGGCAGCTGAGGTTCGTCTGGATGACGACGCGTTCGATGTGCGGTTGGTGCGAGAGGTCCACGAGGGCGCGGCGGTACCAGGAGCGGACCAGACCCTCGCCCCAGGGGGTGAAGAGGATCGAGAGCCGGTCGCCCTGCTGAGCCGCCGCCCACGCGGTGAAGCGGTCGAGGGCCGCGCGGTCGGCGCGCAGCTGGGCGGGGGTGTCGCGGCGCTTCGCGAAGGGGCAGTACGGGCAGTCGTAGTCGCAGGAGGCGAGCGGACCGCGGTACAGGATCGTCAGGTCCACGGCGGCTACTTCGGATCGTAGGCGGCCATGGCGGCGCGTACGGCGGGTGAGAAGAGCGCCGGGCCGAGGGCGTCGGAGTGGGCGAGTCCCTCCGGGGTCAGGCGCAGTTCCCCGCTCTCCGTCCAGGCTTCTTCGAGCCAGCCGCGGGCGGCGAAGGCGGCGAGTTCGGTGGGGAAGTCCTCGTGCGGGTCGGTGCCGAAGCGCTCGCGGTAGTCGGCGAGCGGCATGCCGTGGGCCTGGAGGAGGCACTGGAGCAGGTGGCGGCGGCGCGCCTCGCGGCCGTCGACGTACCTGCCGTGCGCGGCGTGGCCGAAGTCGTCGGTGGCCGTGTAGTCGTCGATGATGGCCCGGATCTCGCCCATGTCGACGGCGTAGTCGAAGGAGTAGTGGAGGGCGGAGGTGTAGGAGCGGGCGCCGCAGCCGAGGCCGATCATGCCGTCCGTCTGGCAGGCGTGGTCGTCGGGTCCCTGAGGGGCGGTGCCGGCCCGGCGGAACATGCGCATCGACACCTGTTCGTAGCCGTGGTCGAGGAGGTGGTCGCGGCCCTGGCGGTAGAGGTTCAGGCGCTGCTGGTCCCACTCGGTGTCGGTGTGCGCGGTCCGCCGGGCGAGGCCGGTCAGCGGACGGACGTACAGCGGGTAGAGGTACAGCTCCTCGGGAGCCCAGGCGAGGGCGGCGTCCAGGGAGGTGCTCCAGGTGGCGGGGGTCTGGCCGTCGATACCGTAGATGAGGTCGATGTTGAGGACCGGGATGCGCGCCTCGCGGATCCGGCCGAGCGCGGCCTCGACGTCGGCACGGCGCTGGGGGCGCACGGCGGCCCGTGCCTCCGCATCGACGAAGCTTTGGACGCCGATGCTGAGGCGGGTGGCGCCGCGCTCGGCGAGGACGGCCAGCCGGTCGGCGGTCGCGGTGGCGGGCGAGGCCTCGACGGAAAGGGGGACGGCGCGCAGGTCCGCGCCCATGCGCCGCTCGGCGATGTCGCAGAGCCGGGTCAGCTCGTCGGCGGTGAGGAAGGTCGGTGTGCCGCCGCCGAAAGCGGCGTTGGCGAACCTGACCGGGCTGTCGCCGGCGCCGGCGCCGTCGAGGGCCTCGCGGACGGCAACGGCCTGGCGGTCGAGTGCGTCGAGGTAGCGGCCGGTGAGGCCGTCGGGCGCGCCGATGCGGGTGAAGAGGTTGCAGAAGCCGCAGCGGACCTCGCAGAACGGTATGTGGAGGTAGAGGGAGAGAGCGCTCTTGTCCTCGCCGTGCCAGAGGTCGCGCAGGGCGGGCCGGTCGGCCAGTGGGCGGTACGAGGTCTTGTGGGGGTAGGCGTAGACGTAGCTCTGGTAGGGACGGACGCGGGGACCGGTGACCGCCTCGGTGGGGGTGGCGGTGGCAGCGGTGGGCACCGCGGTCGCGCCGGTCGCGGTCCCGGTGCTGGTGGCAAAGGTGGCGGCGGTCATGCGGACGGCTCCAGGAAGAAGTGGGCGTACGGCACGGTCCACACGGCCTCGTGGGCGAGGCGGTGGCCGGTGTAGCCGTCGTCGCCGTAGGTCGTGCCGTGGTCGGAGCAGACGATGGCGAAGCAGCGGCGGCGGGAGCTCATCGCGGCGAAGAGCCGGCCGATGTGGCGGTCGATGTACTCCAGGGCGGCGGCGTGGGTGGCGCGGCTGTCCCCCGCCTCCCGGCTGGCGCCGGGCAGGTGGAACCAGTTGGGCTGGTGCAGAGCGGACGCGTTGAGGAAGAGGAACAGCCGCTGCTCCGCGGGGAGGGAGCCGACGATCTGCTCGGCCCGCTCGACCTGCGCCTCGAAGGAGGTGGGGGACGCCACGCCGAACTCCGGCTCCCAGTGGCTCTCCTGGAACATCCCGGGGAGTACGTCGCCCAGCGCGCCCTGCTTGTTGAAGAAGCCGACGCCGCCCACGCACACGGTGCGGTACCCGGCTGCGGCCAGGCCGGAGACCAGGTCGGGGGTGTCGAAGACGTACGTGCGTCCGGCGGTGGTCTCACTGCCGGCGAACCGCGCGGCGAACAGCCTCGGGTGTGGTCCCGGCGCGGCCGGGGTGGGTAGGAATCCGGCGAACATCGCCTGGTGGGAAGCGTAGGTGAAGCTGCCCGGGGCGTGCCGCTCCTCCCAGGCGCCGCCGGGCAGGTGGCGGGCCAGGTGCGGGATGCGTCCGGCTGTGGCCAGTTCGGTGGCGATGTCGTAGCGGAGAGTGTCCAGGGTGAGCAGGAGCAGGTCGTCGCGGCCGACGACCTCGTTCATGTCGACCTCGTTCATGTCCCGCTCGGTCGTGCCCGGGAACGGGCCGGGCTCAGGCTGGTGCACTGTGGTGGTTCCTCGGGTGCTGGTGCTGGTGCTGGTGCTGGTGCTGGCGTGCGCGGTGCCGTGCGTACGGCGGTGCGGCGGCGACTTGGGCGGCGTACGTGTCGAGGCCCTCGGCTCCGCTGCCCGGCAGGCCGGTCAGGCCGGGGAGCAGGTCGCCGAAGGCGTTGACCTCCGCGACGGCGAACCGCCGCCAGCCGACGGCGGGAAGCAGGTCGACGCCGACGCACAGGGTGCCGGGGAAGCAGGCCGCGGCCCGTTGGCAGACGTCCAGGGCGTCGGCCCAGTGGGGGCCTGCGGCCTCGACCACGGCGGACAGGTCGCCGCGGCTCCCGCCGAGGTGGAGGTTGGTCATGGGCGAGCGGCTGGTGCGGACCACGGCGTGGGTGGCCCGGCCGGCCACGACGACGATGCGCAGGTCGGCCGCGCGGCCGTCCAGGGAGGCCTTTGGCCACCAGCGTTCGACGTGCAGCCCGTCGGGGGCGAGTGCGTCGACCAGCGCTGCGGTCTCCCGTTCGCTGGTGAGGCGGCGCACGCGCAGGGAGTTGTGCAGATGTCCGTCCTCGGCCGTTTCGACCGAGGTGGTGGCCCGGATGCGGCCCCGGCCGGCCCTCTCGACGGCGACGATGCCCGATGCGGAGGAGCCGTGGGCGAGTTTCACGAACACGCGGGGCATGCCGTGCGCGTCCATGAGGGTGCGTACGTCGTCCCAGCCGCGCACCGGCGTGCCGCCGCCGGAGGTCGGGGACCGGGGTACGGGTACCCCGGCGGCCTCCAGAGCGCGGTGGCAGTTCCGCTTGTCGAAGAGGACGGCCAGCTCGTCGGGGTCGTCGAGGCGTACGCCGCCGGTCAGGCTCCGTACGGCTGCTGTGAACCGCGCGTACCAGCGGGCGCCGCCCTCCACCCGGGTGGGGTCGTCCAGACCGCGCAGGGCCCGGTCCACCTCGGCGTTCTCCCCCGGCGAGTCGAGGCGTACGAGCTCGTCGGGGGCGAACGCGCCACCGCCCTCGCGTAGGACGGAGGTCCAGGGCACGATGCGGGGCGCGGGCAGCCCGGCGTCGCGGACGGCCCGGGCGAACAGGGCGACGCGGCGGTTCTCCGGGTTGCCGACGACCGCCCAGCGCGGGGGCGTGTGCTCCGTCATGTCCGCCGTGCTACTCGCCGACGGCGACGTAGCGCCAGACGCGGCCGTCCCACGCGTCCTCGTTGGCGTGGCCCCGGTCGAGGTTCAGCCGCACGCCGGCGCTCTCCAGGGTGTCCCGGAAGCGCTGCTTCAGCGGGTCGCTGAGGTAGTTGTGGTGGAGGTCGAGGGCGGCGAGGTGGGTGAGGGGCTGGCCGCCGAGCAGCGCGGCGCCGCCCTGGTCGGTGAGGACGCCCATGGACAGGTCGAGGGTCGCCAGCCGGGCGACGACGGGCGCGGAGGCGATGGCGGTGGCGATCTCGTCCTGGATGTCGCTGTTGCGCAGCCCGAGGTGACGCAGGCTCGGCAGGCGTTCGCCGCCCAGGACGGGTTCCACGTCGGTCAGCGTGCAGTTGCCGCCGTAGTTCGCGGTGCCCAACCAGAGGTCGAGGTGCTCCAGGGCGGGCAGGTCGCAGGCGGCGACATTGCGGACGACCCGGCCGGGCAGGCCGCCGGTCTGGACGGTGAGGGAGCGCAGCCGCTGGTGCGCGAAGGGAGGGATGACGAGGTCGCTGCCGCCGCGGACGCCGAACTCCTCCAGTTCGGGGAACCCGTCGAGGAGCGGGCCGACGTCGCCCTGGTTGATCCAGGAGATCTCGCACTCCTCAGACTCCATGTCCCCGAGGAACAGCGCACGCAGGGCGGGCAGCTGGGGTCGGGCGGCGAGGAGGGCGGCGATGATCTCCTCGGGGCCCTTGTCGTAGGCGTCCTCCCACGCGCCGACGACGATCGCGCGGACGCGGGTGGTGTCGACGGCCGCGGTGAACCGGGCGAACACCGCGGGCCAGACCTCGTCCGCGTCGTAGGTGTCGGAGGACACCCGCCATGCGACGGCGTCCGCCTCGGGGAGCCGGTCCGTGCCCTTCTCGTCGTCGGATCCGGGGAAGTCGAAAACGGGCAGTCCGTACGACTCCCGCAGATGGCTCGCGTAACTCATGGTCCCCGCCGTTCCTCGCCTGTCTCGTCCGGTGCTGTGTCCCGGTGTGCCGCGTCCGATGCGCCTGCAAGTTGTAGCAAGCGGCGCTGACAACGGCCGAGGCAGGGCGGGTGGAGGGCCGTTGTCAGAGCCCCGCCGTAACGTCGAGAAGGACGCGGCGCACCGGGCGGCGCGTGGGAAGGGGACACGTATGTACCGGCAGGGGGACGTGCTCATCGTGCCGCTCGACGAACCGGCGGTGCCGTCGTACGCCGCGGACGCGCCTTCGGAACCGCGGGACGGGCGCGGGCGGCTCGTACTGGCGTTGGGCGAGGTGACCGGGCACGCGCACGCCGTGCTGGGGCCGGGCCGACTGGTGCGGGAGCCGGGTCCGTTGGCGCCGTTGCTGCTGCATCTGCCCGACGGGGGGCGGGTGGTGCACGAGGAGCACGCCGCGATACCGCTGCCGAAGGGCTGGTACCGGGTGGTCCGGCAGCGGGAGTACGTACCGGGCTCGGTGCGGATCGTGGCGGACTGAGTGACGCAGGCAGATGCGGTGAGTGCGACGGAGGGGGCCCTGAAGGTGGGGACGGAGAAGGCGGGCGGGGCGGAGAGGCCTGACGTGGTGGACGTGTTGGACGTGACCGGTGCAGGTCACGGGGTCGATGGGTGGCGGGCGGTTGCGGCGGCGGTCGGGCCCGCGGACCGTACGGCGGCGGAGGCGGGCGTGCGTCTCGCCTACCGGGCGGCGGGGCTGCCCGAACCCGAGCGGATCGTATGGGCGGACTCGCCGCGGGCTGCGGTGGGCCTGCTGGGCGATCCGGACGGCCCGTGGGGGACGGCCGTGCGGGGCCGGAGCGTGCGGGAGACGGTCCGCAGCGCGCCGTGGGCGGCCGAGCGGGCCCGCTTGCACGCGCGGCTGGGTCCCCGGGGGTGGGGCCGCAGATGGGACCTGACGGGTGCCCGGCTGTGGGAGAACATCGAGCGGCTGGCCGGCCGCATCCGCACCGGGCTCGTCGAGGAGCTGGCGCAGGACGCCGCGGAGGAGGTGGAAGCCCGGCTGCTGATACTGGACGCCGTGTTGGGCCAGCACGACGCGGCCTGGCTCTGCGCGTTCGACACGGGTGGGGGCACACCGCTGGAGGGGCTCGCCGCGGTGGCCCGCGCGGCGGGCTGGTGGTGGCCGTACGAGCGGCTGGCCGTGGTGTGCGAGCGCCCGGTGGCGCTGCACCGGGACGAAGCGGGTCGCCTGGACCGCGGCGATGGGCCCGCCCTCGCGTTCCCGGACGGCTTCGCGCTGTACGCGTGGCGGGGGATGCCCGTGCCCGCAGACTTCCTGGCCGGGCTGGACGTATTGACGCCCGCGCGCATCCGCGAGGAGGAGAACGCGGAGCTGCGCCGGGTGATGCTGGAGCACTACGGCTACGAGCGCTACCTCACCGAATCGGGTGCCGAACCCGTGCACCGGGACGCGACGGGCGTCCTGTGGCGGACGCCGCTGGCGGGCGACGAGGACGTCGTGATGGTGGAGGTGGTCAACACCACGCCGGAGCCGGACGGCACGAGCCGTACGTACTGGCTGCGGGTACCGCCGGACACGCGGACCGCGCGGCAGGGGGTGGCCTGGACCTTCGGACTCGACGCGGAGGCGTACTCGCCGCTGCGGGAGACCTGACGCGGCGGCCCTCGGCCCCGGCGAGCCCGACGCCGGTGGGCAGCCCCGACCTCGGCCCTCGCACGGGCGCACCGCGCGGTGCCCCGGCCGGTGCTGGTCTCATTTCTGGGCGTGCTGGCCCAGGTAGAAGAGCAGCCAGATGAACCCCGCGAACACGTGGGTGCCGAAGACGTAGAAGAAGGCGCGCATGGCGACGCCCTTCTCCTTCCACTTCTCGTGGTCGGCAGCCCGTTCTTGGGCAGAGGGGTCGTGCGTCATCACGCGTCTTCCTTCCCGGGGGCATCGTGCGGGTGGGTACAGGGCCGGACCAGGAGCTGCATGCCGTGTTCGCCGGCGTGCTCGATGGCGGATGCGACCTTCCCGGCCTCGACCGTACGGACGTACGGCTCCGGGCCGGTGCCGAGGTAGGTGATCTCGTACAGCCGGACGGCCTCTCGGTTGCTGCTGGTCACGGCGTTCCTTCCGGCAGGATGAAGCGGACGACGACCGTCTTGCCGCGTCCGCCGGCGGCGGGCTCGATACGGACGTCGCCGCCGAACGTGCGCGCCAGGTCGGCCACCGTGCGCAGCCCCTGCCCGGAGGCCCGGCCGGCGTCGGCCAGTGTGAAGGGGCGCGGGTCCAGGTCTGCGACGGCGACCACGAGCAGGTGATCGGTCATGTGGAGGGTGATCTCGGCGTCGGGGGAGTGCTGGGCGTGGCGGGAGGCGTTGGCGACGAGCTCGCTCACCACCAGGAGCACCGCCCCGGTCAGGGAGGAGGTGCCCTCCAGGCCGAACAGGACGAGGGAGCGTTCGGTGCGCTCGCGCGCGGCCCGCACCGAGCCCGGTGCCAGCGGAACCGTCCACGCGTGCTTGCGCACCTGCGGCGGTGCCGGCTGCCCGCTGGGATGCCGCGCCATCACCGTGGCCACGGCCGAGCCGGTGACGCCGTCCGGTTCACCGACCGTCCCCTTCGGTGGCCAGGCCGTGATCGTGGGCCACACGCTGGGCGTCTTCCAGCTCCTCCGCGGCCTGCGCCTCCTCGAAGGCGTCGTCAGCCTCCTGCGCAGTGCGGAGACGAACCCGCGCCACCCGGACCCGTTCCAGCGCTGCTTCTTCGAACCCGGCCACACCGAAACCCCGTCCACTGAATCAATAACTTGTAAATTGCATAACTCTGCAAGTCTAGCCTGTGCGGGGCCGCCGGGCACGTCGCGGGGGTGGGGGTCAGGGGATGCGGTGGACCTGCTGGCTGGTCAGTTCGTACCGGGCCCCGACGACGGCCAGCCCGCCCGCCGTGATCCTGGGGGCGAGGTCGGATTCGGTGGCCAAGCGGGAGCGCACCAACCGTACGTTCGCCGTGACGGCCGCGTCCACCCGCGCCGTCCCCCGAAGGCTGTGGTCGATCGCCGGGTGGATCTGGTCGGCCAGGTACTGCATGTGACCGGGTAGATGCTCTCCGTCGTCGGTAGCATGCACGGCGGCGGTCACGGCCCCGCACGACTGATGCCCCAGGACGACGATCAGCGGGATGCCCAGTTCGAGAACCCCGTACGTGATGCTGGCGAGCACCGCCTCGTCGAGGACGGAGCCCGCCGAGCGCACCGTCAGCAGGTCACCCAGGCCCTGGTCGAAGACCAGCTCCGGAGGGACCCGGGAATCGACGCAGCCCAAGACCACGGCGAAGGGGCGCTGTCCGGCGACCAACGTCTGCCGCACGGCCCGGGTGCGGTCGGGATTGCGCTCGTGGAACGTGCGCCAGCGGGCGTTCCCGGCCGCGAGCTCCCGTAGTGCGGACTCGGGAGTCGTGGGCCGTGCTCCCCTCCCGTCGGCGCGGGTCGCGTTCGAGGTCACGGCACTACCGGACACCAGCCCGGTGGTCACCACCACCGATCCCGTCAGTGCGGTACGGACGAAGCGCCGGCGCCCCAGCAGTGCGCGTTGCTCATCATCAGCTGTCATGCAGCGACAAATTAGGCGCGTCCGAGCGGGTGCGAGGGATGCCGCTGCAGGCTTGGTCCGACCTTGGGGAAGTCTTGGGCATGGGTTCGATCACTACACCTGCCCAGCCCGCGGACCCGACGGGCGGGCGGGCAGGACGTGGCCACCGCTGCCCTGAGCGAGCATGATGCTTGATCAGGAAGCGGTGCAGGGATCGCGTGCGCCCCGCCTCGCCCGGCGTAGATCAGTTACGCTGGCCCCCGCGCGGGGGGGCGCGGCCGGGCGGATAGCCCGGCGAGTGGAACCCCACGCCCGGCATGACGGTCATACTCAGCAACCGCATCCACTGGCCTGCCCTCCTGCCGACTCCCGGCAAGGGGCCGGGGAGGAATCACCGTGTCACGTCAGGTACTCACCGTCGGCCCCGACCGGCCGGATGCCTTCCGCACCATCGGTGACGCCCTGCACAGGGCCCGCCCCGGCGCCGTTTTACGCATCCGCAGCGGCACCTACGAGGAACGCCTCACCGTCACCAGCTCGGTGACCCTCGTTGCCGCGGACGGCCCCGGAACGGTACAGATCGCGCCCCGCCACGGCACCGCGCTCACCCTCCTCACCGACGCCGTACAACTCACCGACCTCACCCTGCGCGGCCACGACGCTGAACTCCCCGTCGCCGACGCCCCCCGCGGGCAGATCGCCATGGACGGCTGCGACGTCACCGGCGCCGCCTGGACCGCCTTGCTCGGACGGGGCACCGGCTCCCTGGCCCTGCGCAACTGCCGCATCTCCAACGCCGTCGGCGCCGCCGTGGTGACCACCTCCACCGAGGAGAGTTTCCTCGAAGGCTGCGTCATGGAGAACCTCGGCACCTCCGCCGTCGTGATCGCTGAACAGGGCAGCGCCACCGTACGCCGCTGCACCGTCCGTGACGCGCGCGGCAACGGCATCCTCGCCAACGGCCAAGGCCGGGGCGTCGTCGAGGACTGCCGGATCTCGGGCACCGAGAAGCCCGCCATCGCCCTCGAAGGCGACAGCGCCCTGCGGGTCTTCCGTACCGAGGTGCACGACGCGGTCGTCGGCGTCTACGTCACCGCCACCGGCCGCACCCTCCTGGAGGACGTCACCGTCGGTAGCACCACAGGCCACGGCTTCGTCCTCTCCGCCGCAGCCGCACCCCAGCTGATCCGCTGCCGCAGCGAACGCACCCGCGGCCACGGTCTGTTGGTCACCGACCGGGCCCGGGGGACCGTCGAGGACAGCGCGTTCCACGCCGCGGAGAGCGCCGCCATCCGCGTCGCGGGCGCCGGCGCACCCGTCCTCACCGCGATACGCGTCCACCGCAGTGCGGGCGTCGGGGTGCTGCTGGAGGAGGAATCCACCGCGGAGTTCGACGACTTGGAGATCGAGGAGGCCGGGGAGGCCGCCGTCCGTGTGACCTCCGGCGCGGCCCCGCTGCTGCGCCGAACCCGGACCGCAGGTGGCGCGGGGCCCGCGATCGAGGTGCTCGCCGGGGGCCGCGGCCGTCTGGAGGACAGCCGCATCGACCGGCCCGGCGGCGCCGCCCTCCGGGTGGCGGACCGGGGCACCCTGTCGGTGGCGGGCACCGTGCTGAGTGAGCCCGGCGGCTGCGGCGTTTCGGTCGGCCCGGAGGGCACCGTCAGCCTCCGCGACTGCTCCGTGGAGAACGCGACGGGCGGCGGCATCGAGGTCGAGGACGGCGGCGAACTCGCCGCGACCCGGGTCCGGGTGGAGAAGTCCGGCACCCACGGCATCCGCGTCGCCTCCGGCGGGCGCGCCTCACTGACCACCTGCGAGGCCTCCGCCAACGAGGGCGACGGCATCCGGATCGAGGGCGCGGGCCCGGTGGCGCTGAGCGCCTGCGTCGTACGCGACAACAAGGACAGCGGGCTGCGGCAGACCGTGGCCGGGGACCGCGTGACCGTGGACGGACTCGACACTTCCGGCAACGGTGTTCCGGACATCTGGGGCTCGCCCGAGGAGGCCCGGGGCGTGGAGGGCAGACTGCCCGCCGGATCCGTGCCCGCCCCGGTGCCGGGTCGCGCCTCGGAGGGGCCGATCGGTGAACTGGAGGCCCTGATCGGCCTGTCGGGCGTCAAGCAGCAGGTACTGACCCTCATCAACCTCAACCGTCTCGCCCAGCGCCGGGCCAGCCTGGGGCTCCCGCTGCCCCCGATGAGCCGCCACCTGGTCTTTGCGGGGCCGCCCGGCACCGGCAAGACGACCGTCGCACGGCTGTACGGCAGCGTCCTCGCCCAGCTCGGCGTGCTGCGCTCCGGGCACTTGGTGGAGGTGTCGCGGGCCGACCTGGTGGCCCAGGTCATCGGGGGCACCGCGATCAAGACGACCGAGGCCTTCACCCGGGCGTTGGGCGGCGTCCTGTTCATCGACGAGGCGTACACCCTGCTCTCCGACGGCAAGGGTTCGGGCGCCGACTTCGGCCAGGAGGCCATCGACACGCTCGTGAAGCTGATGGAGGACCACCGCGACGACGTCGTCGTCGTGGCCGCGGGCTACGCCCCCGACATGGAGTCCTTCCTGTCCTCGAACCCCGGTCTCGCCTCCCGGTTCACCCGCAGCATCGAGTTCAGCGACTACACCACCGAAGAACTCGTGACCATCGTCGAGAGCATGTGCACCGCGCACAGCTACGAACTCGCGCCGGACGCCCGCGAGGCCCTCGTCGTGTGCTTCGACCGGATCCCCCGCGACGCGGTCTTCGGCAACGGCCGCACCGCGCGCAAGGTCTTCGAGGAGATGGTCGACCGGCAGGCCTTCCGCCTCGCCGAACTGCACGACGCGGACGAGCAGGCCCTGACCCGGCTCACCGCCGAGGACGTCGGCGTGGATCTCGCGCAACCCGCAGGGGACGACGCCGAGGACGCGGACGGGCCGCTCGCCCGGCTCCAGGCGATGGTCGGACTCGCGGCCGTGAAACGGGAGGTCACCGACCTGGTCAACCTGCTGGCCACGGCCCGGCGCCGGACCGAGGCCGGACTACCGGTGTCCCGGATCAGCAACCACCTCGTCTTCGCCGGTCCGCCCGGCACCGGTAAGACCACCACGGCCCGACTCTACGGGGAGCTGCTGGCCTCCCTCGGCGTCCTGCCCCGGGGCCAGCTAGTCGAGGTGTCCCGGGCCGACCTCGTCGGCCGGTACATCGGCCACACCGCGCAGATGACCCGGGAGGCCTTCGACCGGGCCCGCGGCGGGGTCCTGTTCATCGACGAGGCCTACGCGCTCACGCCCGATTCCGCGGGCGGCGGCGCCGACTTCGGCCGGGAAGCGGTGGAGACCCTGCTGAAGCTGATGGAGGACCACCGGGACGAGGTGGTGGTGATCGCGGCCGGATACACCGAGGAGATGGACCGGTTCCTGGCCTCGAACCCCGGTCTCGCCTCCCGTTTCACCCGGCACGTCCAGTTCGAGGACTACAGCTCGGCGGAACTGGTCACCATCGTCCGCAACCACGCACTGGCCGGCGGCTACGAGTGCGGCCCGGGTACGGAGGGCGCGCTGCTGGCGCTGTTCGACGCCGTTCCGCGGGGCCGCTCGTTCGGCAACGCCCGGCTGGCGCGCCAGACCGTCGAGGCGATGATGACCCGCCAGGCCGGTCGGGTCGCCGCCCTCGCCGACCCGGGCGTCGACGACCTGCGCCTGCTGCTGGTGGAGGACATTCCGGCCGCCGGAGCCAGGCGCTGATCCGGACGCGGGGGAGCGGGGCTGCGTACGGGCCGGCCCGGTCCGGCACCCCGCCCCGCTCTCGGCCCGTCCCCTTCGGCCCGTCCCCTTCGGGTCCTGCCCCTTCGGCCCGTCCCCTTCGGGTCCTGCCCCTACGGCCCGCTCCCGCCATCGGCCCGACGTCCCGCCGGTCTCCGCGGGAGAGTTGAGGAGGTCCCCGTGACAGCCCGCCCGTTGCCCGCCCACCGTCGACGCAGGGCTGCGGCAGCCGCCTCGGCGTTCGCCGCGCTCGCCCTCACCACGGTCGCGGCGCCGCCGGCCGTGGCAGCGGAGGGGGTGGACCTGCCGCCCGTACCGACGGCCGTGGCCCCGGACAAGCCGTGCACCGCCGAGTCGCCCACCGTCGTCACGGCCGTGCCCTGGGCCCAGCAGGCCCTCGACCTCGGCCACGTGGGGCAGCTCCACCAGGGCGCCGGGGTGACCGTCGCAGTGGTCGGGACCGGCGTGTCCACCACCGCGCCCGCACTGTCCGGCCGGGTCACCGCGCTCGGGGACGGCGGCAGCGACTGCGTGGGCCACGGCACCTTCCTGGCCGGGCTCGTCGCGGCCCGGCCCGTCCCCGGCCAGGGGTTCTCCGGCATCGCCCCGCAGGCACGGATCCTGGCCGCGCGCGGCACCGGACCCCGCGGTGAGACGGACGGCGGGCGGCTCGCCGCGGCGATCACGCAGGCCGCCGACGCGGGCGCCGGGGTGATCGCGGTCGGCGCCTTCGTGACGACGGACGACCCCGCCCTGCGGGCCGCCGTGAGTCACGCCCTGGAGAAGGACGCGGTGGTCGTGGCCACCGCCGCGCCGGAGAACAACGCGACCGGCCCCCGCGACGCACCGGTGCGCGTCTACCCGGCGGCCCAGCCCGGCGTCATCGCCGTCGTGGGCACCGGCCCAGGCGGTGCCCGCCCGCAGAACGCGCCCAGGCCCGAGCGGGCCGACCTCTCCGCCCCCGGTGACGTCATGGTCGGCATCGGCCCCCGCGGCGCGGGCCACTGGACCGCCTCGGGCAGCGCCGAGGCCGCCGCCGTGGTGGCGGGCGCCGCCGCCCTGGTCCGCGGGTACCACCCGGCCCTCACCGGCCCCGAGGTGCGTGCCCGCCTCCTGGCGACGGCCTACCCCGGAGAACAACCCGCCCTGGACGTCTACGCCGCCGTGTCGGCCAGCCGCCCGGCCGTCTCCGGCTCCGCCCCCGCGACCGGAGCCGGAGCCGGGCAGAGTGCCGCCGCGCCGCGGACCCTGGAGGTGCCCGAGGGCCCCACCGGTCACGGCGCGGGCCGCACGGCCGTCCTCGTGGCGGGCGCCGCCGGGGCCGTACTGCTCACGGCGCTCCTGCTCATGGCCGTCGTCCCGCGGGGCCGGGCCCGCCGCTGGCGCCCCGGCGGCAGCGCAGGACCGTCCGCGCCCTAGCATCCCGGCCCGGCCCGCCCCCCGGGGGCGGGCCGGGCGCCGTCAGGAGGCCGGGTCGTCCGGCAGGGCCAGCTGCACCAGGCTCGTCTTGCGTCGCGCCACGCGGATCGCCCGCCCCGGCGGCAACGTACGCGGCTTGACGTTGCCGAAGAGGTAACCCTCGGACGCCGGGCAGGACAGCAACAGCGCCGGCGTGTTGACCTCCTGCATCCGCCGCAGCAGCGCGTCGTTCAGGCCGCGACCGGCGCCCGCCGCCGACCGCGCGACGACCAGGTGCAGACCGACCTCGAAGCCGAGCGGCAGGTGGTCCAGTACCGGATCGAAGGGATTGCGCATGGCGGTCGTACTGATCATGTCGTAGTCGTCGACCAGGACGAACACGCGCGGCCCGGTCCACCAGTCCCGCAGCCGCATCCGGGCCGGGCTGATGTCCTCGCCCGGAAGTCGGGTCGTCATCGCCCGCCCCGTGCCGTCGAGGAGCTCGCGCAGCGGGTCGGCGGAGACCGCGTGCCCGATCCGGTACTCCTCGGGGACCGCTTCGATCAGACCGCGCCGGTAGTCGACCACCAGCACCTTGGCCTCCGCCGGGGTGTAGCGGTCGGTGATCGCCTTGGCGACCAGTCTCAGCATCGCGGTCTTGCCGCTCTCGTTGTCGCCCACGACGATCAGGTGCGGGTTCTCGGCGAAGTCGTGCCACACCGGGGCGAGTCGTTCCTCGTCCAGGCCGATGGCGATCCGCAGGTCGCCCTCCGGGGCGGGCAGTTCCGCGGCGGACAGCAGGGTCGGCAGCATTCGCACGCGCGGTGCGGGCGGCGCGTCCCAGCTCTCGGCGACCGCCTCGACGAAGGCTGCGACCCCCTCCGAGAGGTCCTCCGGGTCGGCAGACCCATCGATGCGCGGCAGCGCGCCGAGGAAGTGCAGTTTGTCGGCAGTCAGCCCGCGGCCGGGGATCCGCGGCACGGTGGCAGCCTTGCGCACGTCGATGTGGGACTCCATGGAGTCGCCCATGCGGAGTTCGAGCCGGGTGCCGGTCTGGTCACGGACGGCCGGCGAGAGCTCGGCCCAGCGGGCGGTGGTGATGACCACGTGGACGCCGTAGTTCAGGCCGCGACCGATGAGGCCGTTGACCACGTTGACCAGGTCCATGAAGTCGTTGCGCAGCGTGGACCAGCCGTCGATCACGAGGAAGACGTCCCCGAAGGGCTCGTCCGGGAACTCGCCCGCCGCCCGCCGGCGCCGGTAGCCGGCCATCGAGTCGATCCCCTGCTCGGCGAAGAAGAGCTCGCGCTGGTTGAGCACGGCCGTGACCTCGGCGACGGTGCGCCCGATCCGTTCGCTGTCCAACCGGCCCGCGACACCGCCCACGTGGGGCAGGCCGCTCAACCCGGCCAGCGTGCCGCCGCCGAAGTCCAGGCAGTAGAACTGCACTTCTCGGGGGCTGTGGGTGAGGGCGAGCGCTGCGATCAGCGTGCGCAGCAGGGTGCTCTTGCCGCTCTGCGGGCCGCCCGCGATGCCGACGTGCCCGCCCGCACCGGACAGGTCGACGGTGAACAGTTCGCGCTGCTGCTCGAAGGGCTTGTCCACGATGCCGACGGGGACCGTCAGCCGGGCCCGTACCTGCGCAGAGGTGACCGTCAGCCCGTGCTCGGCATCGGGCTCCAGCGGCGGCAGGATCTGGTCCAAGGTGGGCGGCAGGTCCAGCGGCGGGAGCCAGACCTGGTGCGCGGGCGGTCCGGCGTCGGCGAGCCGTTCCAGGGCCACGGAGAGCAGTGTCTCCCCGGTCTCGGTCTCGCTCTCGGTTCCGGGCAGCGCCGGATGCGGATCGGGTTCGGGAGCCACGGGCAGGTCCCGGGGCACGGTCCAGTCGGTGGTCCAGGGCACGATGCGCCCCGCGATGCGGGCCTGCGGGATGGCGCCGAGCCTGCTGCCGCGGTAGGGCCCGGACACGTACGCGGCGCGGAACCGGGTCAGGGCCTCCACCCCGCTCTTGAGGTATCCGCTGCCGGGCTGCGGCGGCAGGTGGTAGGCGTCGGGGACACCGAGCACGCCGCGGCTCTCCATCGCGGAGAAGGTCCGCAGCCCGATCCGGTAGGAGAGGTGGCTCTCCAACTGGTGCATCCGGCCCTCGTCGAGCCGCTGCGAAGCGAGCAGGAGGTGTACGCCGAGGCTGCGGCCGAGCCGGCCGATCATCACGAAGAGCTCGATGAACTCCCGGTGCGCGGCCAGCAGTTCGCTGAACTCGTCGACGACGATGAACAGCGAGGGCAACGGCGCGAGCGGGGTCCCGGCCGCGCGGGCCTTCTCGTACTCCAGGACGGAGGTGAAGTTCCCCGCCCTGCGCAGCAGTTCCTGGCGGCGCATCAGCTCGCCGTGCAGGGCGTCCTGCATGCGTCCGACCAGCGCGGACTCGTCGGCCAGGTTGGTGATCACGGCGGAGGTGTGGGGGAGGCCGTCGAGCCCGAGGAAGGTGGCGCCGCCCTTGAAGTCCACCAGCACGAAGTTGAGGCTCTCCGAGGAGTGCGTGAGGGCGAGACCGAGCACGAGGGTGCGCAGCAGCTCGCTCTTGCCGGAGCCGGTCGCGCCGATGAGCATGCCGTGCGGACCCATGCCGCCGAGCGCCGACTCCTTGATGTCCAGCTCGACCGGTGTCCCGTCCTCGCCGATCGCGATGGGCACCCGGAGCCGGTCGGCGCCGTCCACGCGGCGCTGCCAGAGCGTCGCGGGCTCGTGGCGGCGCAGGTCCGGGATGCCGAGCAGGGTGGTGAGCTCGGTGTCCGCGGCCATGGGCTCGCCGGTGTCGACGGCGAGCCCCATCCGGTACGGCGCGATCAGGGCGGCCAGGGTACGGGCGGCCACCGGGCCGAGGGCGTCGGGGCGGCCCAGCGTGGTGGTCTGCTCCTTGCGCTCGCGGTCGGTACGGACCAGGCCCACGCTCCCGTCGCTCACGTCGAGCCGCAGCGTGGTGCGGCCCGGCTTCCACGACAGGGTGCCGGACACGTCGATGACGACCGTGTTGCGGTATCCGGGACCGTCCGCGCGGGGCCCGGCGGGCACCGCGCCCCCGTCGACGACCAGGACCGTGTACGGCTCCTCGCGGGTCGGCAGCGCCTCGGGATCGAAGGGCGGCCGGGCGGTGAACTCCGGTCCGATCCGGTCCTCCAGCTCCGCCAGGGTGGCGCCGACGAGCCGGGCCGGTCCCGCGCCGTCGTGCTCCTCGGGATGCTGTGCGTGCGGCAGCCACTTCAACCAGTCCCAGTCGGCGCGCCGCTCGTCGCTGACGCACAGCGCGATCCACAGGTCCTCGGGGGAGTGGAAGACCGCGAGCTGCGCGAGCACCGCCCGTACCAGCGACCGGCGATGGTCCTCCTCGCCGCGGAGCAGGACCCGGGACCAAGCCCTCAGGTAGAGGGCGATGGGCTGGTCGGGCACGGTGCCGTAGGCGCGGATGAAGCTGCGCAGCGCGTGTGCGGAGAGCGGCTCCAGGTCCTCGACGGGCTTGGTGGACATCGGGGCGAGCCGCACCGACAACCGCTGCTCCCCGACGGCGACCCGGATCTCGGCGAAGTCGTCGTCGGACGGCCGGCGTTCCCACAGTCGGGAAGTGCGGGCCAGGGCCCACAGCGCGGCCGGTTCCGGATGGCGCCAGGCCAGGGCGCGCTGCTGTTCGGCGATGGTGCGCCGGACGCGGCGGCGGCTCTGGGCGAGGTAGCGAAGGTAGTCGCGCCGTTCACCGCGCAGCCTGCGTTTGCGGTCGCCGGAGGTGCGCACCAGCTGGCCGACGACCATCGCCACCGAAGAGATCAGCATCAGGCCGATGGCCATGTAGCTCATGACGGTCGCCTCGCCGGGGCGGACGAACATCAGCAGCATCGCCACCGACGTGAGCCCCATCGGCAGGTACATCCACAGGGCCGAGGAGTTCGGCTGGGCCTCGGGGAGGGTGGGCGGTTCCTGGAGGCTCATCTCGCCCTGGGGCATGTCGGGGCCGCGGCGGCGGGCCGGGCGCCGGAAAAGGACCGTGCTCAACGCAAGTGCTCCTCGGGCTGTGATGAGGCCGGCCCGGGGCGCTCACGCGCGGCATGTCGGACCGGCTCCGCGCCGGACCGGTCACGTCGCGGCGGCGGATCCTGCGGTCACTCGGGGATCCTGCGGTCACGCCGGGATCCCGCGGTCACAACAGGGCGGGACGGTGGGGCAGATGGCCCACCGTATGCGATCTAGTGTCCCAAGACACCATCCTGCAATGATGTTGTCCGATGATCGCCGGGGTGCGAGGCAACCGCACCGCCGTCACGTCCCTCCTCCTGCATGAAGTCCCCCTCATCGAAGTGTGGCGTGCCCATGACTGAATCTCCGGCGGCCGGCCTCTGCCGGCTCACGGTCCGGACCCCCGAAAGGGTCCTCGACCTGGCATTACCGGTCACCGTGCCAATCGCCGACCTGCTGCCCACCCTCGTCACCTACGGGGGCGACGGCCTGGAGGAGAGCGGGCTCGACCACGGCGGCTGGGTGCTCCAGCGGCTCGGCGCCCCGCCGCTCGACGAGGAGGCCACCGTCCAGTCGCTGGAACTGCGCGACGGCGAGGTCCTCCATCTGCGCCCCCGTGCCGACCAGTTGCCCGAAGTGCACTTCGACGACCTGGTCGACGGCATCGCCACCAGCCTCGGCACCCGCGGCCACGCCTGGACCGAGCGGCACAGCCGGATCGTGCTGCGGGCCGTCATGGTCGCCGTGCTGGCGGCCGGACTGCTCGCCCTGGCCCTGCCCGGCGGGGACCGGCAGGTACGGGCCGTGCTCGCCGCCGTCGCCGGACTGCTGGTCCTGGCCGGTGCCGCCTCGGCGAGCCGGGCCGTCGGGGACGCGGCCGCGGGAGCCGCCCTCGGCGTCATGGCCGCCCCCTACCTGGCCCTGGCCGGGGCCCTGCTCCCGTCCGGCGGGCACGGAGCGGGCGCCGCCGAACACCTGCTGGGCGCCCAGGTGCTCGCGGGGTCCGCGGCGGGCGCGGGCGGCGCCGTACTCGCGGTGGCGGCCGTGGCCGCCTACGTACCGCTGCTGACCTCCTCGGCCGTCGTGGCTCTCGCCGGGGTCGCCTGGGGTGCGCTGATGCTGCTGATGGACATCCCCGCCTCGCACGCCGCCAGCATGACCGCCGTGCTCGCCGTGGTCTTCGGCGCCATGGCGCCCGCCCTGTCGGCGCGCCTCGCGGGCCTGCGACTGCCCCCGCTCCCGACCAACGCCGACGAGCTCCAGCAGGGCATCGACCCGCACGACACCGAACTCGTCGCCGTCCGCGCCGCACTGGCCGAGGAATGGCTCACCGCGCTGTTCGCCGCGGCCGGGCTGGTCTGCGCCGGCTGCCTGGCCGGACTGCTGCTGGACCGACCGGGCCCGCCCGCCCTGATCACCGCGGGGGTGCTGGCCCTGGTCCTGCTGCTGCACGCCCGCGGCATCGGCGGCGCCTGGTCCCGGCTCGCCGTTCTCGTACCCGGTGTCGGGGGCGGACTGCTGCTGGCGTTCGTCGTCGCGGCGGGCGCCTCCCCGGGGACGCGGCCCGCGCTGATCGGAATCCTGCTGGCGGTGGCCGCGGTGGCCGCGATCGCCTCCTGGACGGTCCCCGGGCGGCGGGTGGTCCCGTACTGGGGGCGCGCGGCCGACCTGCTGCACACCCTCGCCGCGGTTGCGCTGCTGCCGCTCGCGCTCTGGGTCCTGGGCGTGTTCGGCGCCCTCCGCGGCCTCGGGAGCTGACCGGATGACCGAGGGAAGGAGGGGCCGTGCAGTCCAGGCGTGACCAGGTACAGGCGCACATGTTCGTCGTCGGCAGGCTCACCGCAGGCATGCTCCGGGCCGACCCGGACGCCCCGGAGAGCACGGCCGGACGGACCACCCGGGGGCTCGGCGTCGGCATCGCCGTCTCGCTGCTGCTGGCCGTCGGTTTCCTGCTGTACGGGATGATCTCGCCCGGCGGCGGCCAGAGCTGGCGCGACGGCCGGGCCGTGATCGTGGAGAAGGAGACCGGTAACCGGTACCTGCTCCTGGAGGGCGCGCTGCGGCCCGTCCAGGACTACGCGTCGGTCCGGCTGATCCTCGGTGAGCAGCCCAAGGTGAAGTCGGTGACCGTCCGCGCGCTGACCGGCATCCCGCACGGCCTGCCCATCGGCATCGCGGGCGCCCCGGGCACCCTGCCCGCCGCCAAGGACCTCAACCGGGGACTCTGGCTGGTCTGCGCGACGACCGCCCCCGACCCGTCGGGGGCGGTCCAGGCCCGCACCACGCTGCGGATCGGTCCGCCCGCGGACGGCGCCGATCCGCTGGCGGGCGGCCGCGACCCGGGTGACGAGGCGGTGCTGGTGTCCGGGCCCGACGGCACCCGGCACATCCTGTGGCACGACCGTAGGCTGCGCCTGGACACCGCGAACGGTGGCGTCCAGGCACTCGGCTACGCGTCCGCCACCGCGCGCCCGGTCAGCGGGGCCTTCCTCGACAGCATGCCCGCGGGGCCCGACCTGAGCGCGCCCGACGTACCCGGCCGGGGCACGGCGGGTCGTCCGCTGGGCGCCACCGCCACCACGGTCGGGCAGGTCTTCGCGGTCCGGCCGCCCGGCGGGCAGGAGCAGTACCACCTGATGACCGGTGACGGGCTGCGTCCGGTCTCCGCCACCACGGCCGCGCTGTTGCTGGGCGACCCCCGCACCGTCGCGCAGGCGTACGGGGGCAAGTCCGCGACCGCCCTGCCGCTGGGCGCCGATCAACTGGCCGCAGGGGCAGCCGCCGGCGCGGTGGCGGGACCGGGTGGCACGGACGGGCTGCCCGCCGTACCGCCCCGGCTCACGGTCCCCGGCGCCGGGGACGGTCTCTGCGTCACCGTGCAGCCGGAGGGCGCCAACCCCCGGGTCGGGCTGACGGTCGTTCCCTTCGACCGGCCCGTTGCGGCCCCCGGCCCGGAACGGGCCGCCGCGGTGGCCCTGGGCACCGCACCCGCCTGCCTGCCGGTGGACCAGGTGTCCGTACGGGCCGGTGGCGGGGCCCTGGTCCAGGCACTGGGCGCGGGGGGCGGCACCATCGGCAGCACCCTGTTCCTGGTCACCGACACCGGGGTGAAGTACCGGCTGCCCAACGGGTCCGTCAGGGCCCTGGGATACGAGGGGACCCGGCCCCAGGGAGTGCCGTCGCGACTGTTGGCGATGCTGCCGTCGGGGCCGGTCCTGGACCCGGCGATCGCGGCCCGAACGGTCATGCCCCCGCAGGCTCCGGCCGCCCAGGACGAGTGCCGGAGCTGACCGGAGTGGCGGACGAAACGGTCACCCCTCGTCCTGGCCGAAACTGTTCGTTCAACTTGACCGAATTGCATGGCAGTTGAACGAAAAAACTCGAATCCAAGTGGAACGGGGGCTCACGTTCCGGACTCTTCCCGGTCGCACGAGTGATCCCCCGAGCAGTGAAGGAGCCCTCCATGGCAGACCCGGGCATCGTGAACGGACAGCAGTCGTCCGTCACCTCCACCCGCAACGGCATCATGGCCCTGGAACAGGCGTTCAGTGGCATCATGCGCATCCGCACCGACGTCAACTCCACCCAGCACGCGCTGGGCTCCGGCTACCAGGGCTCCGACGGCGGTGGCTTCCAGAAGCTGCTCACGGCGTGGGACGCGCAGGTCGACGTGATCCTGCGCAACCTCGACAGCATGGTCGACACCCTCAACCAGACGCTCGCCAAGCACAACGAGCAGCAGGGCTCGACCAACACCGAGATCGACTCGGCGTTCGGCCGGGCCGAGGCGGCCTTCAAGGCCATCACGGGCTGACGTCCGTGTCCCTTACGACCGTGCCGAATCGATCCGCCACCCCCTTACGGAGGCCCGCATGACCGGGAACACCACCGACGGATACATCCACGTCGACTACAACTCCATGAACAACTCCGCCGACGACATGGTCCAGCAGACCAAGGCCATCGCGGCGACCATCGCCAGCCTCGACCAGGAGCTCAACTCCCTGAAGACCACGTGGTCCGGCACCGATGCGGCGGCCTACGAGTCCAAGCAGCAGGCCTGGGACAACGCGGTCAAGGCGCTGGAGCAGATGCTCACTTCGCACGCGGGTCTGCTCGGCCAGATCTCCGACAGCTACAAGTACACCGAACAGGGCCTCGAACAGCTCTGGAGCTCGGTGAAGATCGGCTGACGCCCCGCAGGCCGCCGCGTCCCGCGTGGCGGCCTCAGGCACCCCGCACCCCGCACCGTCCCCGCTGCCCCTCCCCGTCCGCCATTGCCAGGAGTACGTCATGCAGTCGAATCTGACGCACCTCGATGCCCAAGCCCTCCAGGACTTCCAGGAGAAGGACGTCGCCGCTTTCCACACGGACCTCGTGGCCATGGGCAAGGACACCGGCACCGAGCCGGACGTCGTCCTGTCGATGCAGCACGTGGGCGAGCGCCTCAAGGCGGACCAGCTGATCAGCGCCGGGTCTCCGCTGGTCCTCGGCTTCATGGCCCGCGCGGACAAGGGCGCCGCCGGCCTCCAGATGGTGACCAACACCCAGAAGGCGGCCGAGGCCATCGGACTGGTCCTGTCGGGCCAGGAAGCCCTCTTCGGCAAGATGGGCACCGACCTCAAGGAGACCTGGCAGAAGCTCAAGAACACCCAGGGGTCCAGCCTGGATTCCATCGAGAGCGCCGAGTTCCTCAAGATCATGGACCTGGTGGACGAGGAACTCACCCGGCAGGCACCGAAGAAGCCGCCCACCGTCGTCGTCACTCCCTGAACGCACCGGACCGCCCGGACCCCGCCGCGCCCGCCCGCCCCCTCCCTGGAGCACAGCACCCATGCCCGAACAACTCACCGGCGAACCCAGCCACTGGGAGATCGCGGTCAAGCTGCTCACCGGCTTCTCCGGTCCCACCCGGGAGGACGTCTCCAAGATCTACGGCAGTCCGGAGATCCCCTGGATGAAGGTCTCCATCACCACTGGCCTCCCCACGGCGGTCGGCGCCGACGTCGGGGGGCACGCCTTCGTACTCGCGTACTGCTCGGAGCCCGACGGGGAGTGGAACCGGATCGACAACTGCAAGCTGCACACCATCACCATCGACTTCCCGTTCAGCGGCGCCGACGGCAAGCACTTCGGTGACGACGGCATGGCGGGGATCTACAACTGGAGCCACGGCCACGCCCTGGAAACGCTCAACGGCTCCACGCACACCACGGCCGGATTCACCCGCGGCACCTACCGCGTCGAACCCGGCAACGAGGTGGACACCCTGAGTTTCGAGCGCACCGCCAAGGCCTTCGACCGTGCCGGAGAGTTCTTCAAGCAGCACGCGGCCGTCCTCGCCGAGTGGTCGAAGTCCCTCGGGGAGCCGGACGCGATCTGGCAGGGCAACGCGGCAGGACTCTTCCGGCACCTGATCGACGACCTGGACACGGCCTACCAGAGCTACGAGAAGCAGATGCACCCGGCGGGCTGGACGGCGTCGGGCGCCGGGGTGGGCGGGTACACCAGCACGACCCAGTACGGCGACTCCCTGATCAAGGCACAGGCCGCCCTGGTGGCGTGCGTCAAGGGGATGCACGACCTCTGGAGCGCCTGGATCAACAACAGGGACGGCAAGTCTCACTACCTCCAGACCACCACGACCCAGTACCTCCTCCAGGAAATCCTGACCTGGATCCAGGCCAACAACTACCCGAAGGTGTCCCAGCAGGCCGTTTACATGAACGAAGGCAGCTACATCTCCTACACGAGCTCCGCCGACTTCAAGTCCACCAACCCGTGGGGCAACCTCGGGGAGATGTCCACCTGGACGACCATCGCCAACCTGGCCGTGGAGAAGTGGCAGGCGAACGTCAGGGCCTCGCTGGACAACAAGATGGGCCCCCTCTTCGAGCAGCTCAACGCCGTCTGGAAGGAGGTGATCTCGGAGACCTCCGCGACCGCCTCCGGCTTCAAGCCCGCCGTGATCAACTCCCTGACCAGCGACGTGGAGAACGACACCAAGAAGCGGGAGACGGAGGAGAAGAAGAAGGAGCTCGAAGATAAGAAGAACGAGCTCGACGAGAAGAAGAAGGAGCTGGAGGAGAAGAAGGACGGTGGCGGGGCGGGCCCCGGCATCGGCGGGAACGGGGGCGGCGCCGGCCCCAAGACGAGCCTCGGCAACGGCATCAAGGGCCCGGACGGCAAGAACGGCAGCGGCCCGCCGACGCTCAACCCCGACGGTAGCCTCACCACCCGCAACCCGGACGGCAGCACCACCACCCGCCGCCCCGACGGCACGGTGGTGACGACCTACCCGGACGGGCGCCAGGTCGTGACGGGCCCCAAGGTCCCGGTGATGCCCCCGAACCCGCTCGGCCCGGGCGGCGGCGCCGGCGGGGGCCCCCGTACGGTGCGGAACCCGGACGGCAGCCTCACCACGTACAACCCCTCCGACGGCTCGCGCAGCACCAAGTTCCCCGACGGCACCACCACCATGGTCGAGAAGGACGGCACGACCACGACCGCCAACCCCGACGGCAGCACCACCGTGCTGCACAAGGACGGCAGCGAAACCATCACCTACCCCGACGGGACCCGCACCACCGTCACCAAGGACGGCACGACCACCACGCACTTCCAGGACGGCAGCAGCACCGCCCACACCAAGGACGGCAAGCTCGTCACCACCGACGCCTCCGGACACAGCACCGTCACCCGCCCCGCCCCCGGAACGGTGATCCACAACCCGGACGGCGGCACCACCACCTTCAACGCCGACGGCAGCACCACCTCCACCCACATCAACGGGACCAAGACCACCGTCGACCCCCACAAGGGAATCGTCACCACCACCGACCCAGACGGCACCAGGACCGTTTCCGACCTGCGGGACGGCACCTCCACCATCCGCTACGCCGACGGCAGTACGGCCGAGGTCGGCAAGGACGGCAAGGTCACCACCCACTACAAGGACGGATCCAGCACCGTCCTGGAGCAGGACGGCACGCTCACCACCAAGGACTCCTCCGGCCGGAACACCACCACCCACCTCGGGCAGGCGGACGGCCAGAGCGGCTCCGGCGGCCCCAACGTCCGCTACGGCAGTGACGGCTCCACCACCACGACGTACCCCGACGGCACCGTCACCAAGAAGCTCTCCGACGGCACGGTCACCACCACCTACCGGGACGGCAGCACCTACAGCACCGGCCCGGACGGCCGGGTCACGACCAGCGGACCCCTGACCACCCGACTGAGCACCCACCCCCTCGGCGCCGACCGGATCGGCGGCACGCTCGGCGCCCCGGTGAGCCTGGGCGCGGGCATCGGGGGTACGGGCAGCAGCACGGGCGGCGTGGGCGTCTCCGGGCAGCGACTGAGCAGCTCCCTGGCCGAACCGGGCACCCTGCCGACCGGGCGTACGGTTTCGACCGCGACGCAGAGCCCGCGCCCGGGCACGTCCCTCGCCGCCGCCGAGCAGGCCGCTCTCGCGGCGGGCGCCCGCCCCGCCACCACCTCCGCCGGATCCGGGATGGGCGCCCCGATGATGCCGCCGCCCGCCGGCGCGGGCGGCGCGCCCGGTGCGGGCGCCCAGAACGACGAGCGCGAGCGCGTCACCTGGCTGTCGGCCGACGAGGACGTCTGGGGCACGGACGAGGGCGGCGCCCCCGCCGTCATCGGCCGCTGACCCCTTCCCACCACCCCAGCACACCACCGGAGGTACCCACGTGGGCAATCCCATGGAGGACCGCATCGCGCGGTCGATGGCCGAGTTCGAGGAACGCCGCGCGCAGATCATGGACTTGCAGCGCGAGTTCCGCAGCACGAGCGTCACCGTCACCGCCAAGGACAGGTCGGTCGAGGTGACCGTCGACGCGCAGGGCAACGTCACGGGGCTGCGCTTCCTCAACGCGAAGTACCGTTCCCTGCCGCCCGCCGAACTCGCCGCCGTCCTCATGCAGACCATGGCCGAGGCCCGCGCGCAGGTACGCGGACAGGTGCTGGAGGCCTTCCGGCCGCTGAGCGGTCGCAGCATCGGGGAGGGCGAAGGACTCGACTGGGACCGGCTGTTCGGCCGGCTCAGGGAGGAGGGACTACCGGTCCCGCCGGTCCGTCCGCCCGCGCCGGGCACGGCCGCCCGCCCCGGGCTGGCCGACGAGATCACCGAAGACGACGAGAGGGAGAACCGATGAGCACGCTCAACGCCTCGACGTACCACATGAAGTCGGGCTCCGTGACGACCAGCGACGTCTCCGCCTACGTCCACGACATGATCGCGGACTTCCGGGAGGGAACCAGGGGCTGGTCGCAGTACGCCGGCACCGACGAGATCGGCGAGGCCTTCCGTCTGAAGTACGAGAAGGCCGGGGTCCTCCTGGCCGAAGGCGTCGTCAGCTACGGAACCGCCGTCGAGTCGAGCGCCCTGAGCGTGTTCGAGGGCGCCGAGAAGTTCCAGCGGACCCAGAGCAACGTGAACCACACGATCGGCCAGCACGGCGGGAAGAAGTAACGCCCCATGGCGATCCAGGTACCCAAGGACATCGTGCCCTTCATGGAGTTGCTGACCGGCTCGAAGATGCCGGACGGCGACGAGGACAAGATGTTCCACCTCGCCCAGGTGCACCACGAGCTCACGCAGCGACTGGAGGCCTTGCCCCAGATCCTGAACGACTGCGTGAACTACACCGCGAACTCGTTCACGGGGCCTGCGGCGCAGCAGTACCGGGACGCCATGGCGCCCTTCATCGACAGCAAGGGCATCGACTACATCAAGGCGATGTCGGGTCAGGCGGCCATGATCGCCGAGTTCACCTCGGAGACCGCCACCCAGATCCAGTACGCGAAGTACATGATCATCGCCCAGTGCATCGAACTGCTGCTGGAGATGGCCATCGCCCTGGCACTGGCCTTCTTCACCGGCGGCGCGTCGATCCTCGAATACCTCGCGGGGGAGGCCGTCGCCAAGTTCTTCATGCAGAGCCTGATCGCCCGCGTCATTGGCATGATCGTGATGCACGAGATCATCAGCGTCGGCATGGGCGCCGCCATGGACAGCATGATCCAGTGGATCCAGCTCATGGAGGGCACGCGGGACGAGTTCGACACCAACTCCCTCTTCGAATCGATGAAGTTCGGAGCCATCCAGGGCCTCATCTCACTGCCGATGGGGGGCCTGGGCGGTCTCTTCGGCAAGGGACTCGGGAACCTCTTCAGCAAGGGCGTCACCAAGGACCTCGCCGACGTCATCGGCAAGGCCGGCGGCAACAAGGCCCTCGGCAAGGATCTCGCGGACGTCCTCGGCGGGGCGTTGACCCGGGGGAACGGCCCGCTCGGCGATGCGGCGAAGAACACGCTCGTCAAGGACATCGGCAAGGCGTTCGCCGACCACGTGGGGACCGGCGCCCAGAAGACCCTCGCGCGCGAGGCGGGCGAGAAGTGGGCCAGGGAACTGATCGACAACTTCGGGAAGCCCGGGCTGACCAAGAGCCTGCGCGGCGCGCTCGACCCGCTGGAAGGGATCCTGAGCGCCGACCTGATGAAGGCCCTCGCCCGGGGGCTGCCCGACAACATGGCCCGGGACCTGCTGCGCGGCCTGGGCAACCACCTGGGGCAAGGGCTCACCGAGGGCGCCAGCGGGGTACTTGCCGAAGGCGTCTACAACGCCATCTTCAGCGAGGACCACGCCTTCGAGACGAGTTGGCTGACCTTCGGCTCCGGGGTCGTCGGCGGCCGGCTCGGGCACCTGGCGGAGGCCGGCGGCGAACGCATGGGCCTGGGGCTCCGCGAGAAGGTCTTCGGCGCGCCCCCGGAAGCGAACGGCGCACCCCCCAAGCTCGACCCGGGAGCCGTCGGCGGCAAGACGGCGGGCACCGGCGCCACGACGGAAGCGACGGCCGAGGGCCCCGCCGGGGCGACGAAGGACGACGACGCGGGCGCGGAGCCGAGCACGGTCGAGGAGACGCTGTCCGTGCTCCCCCTCGACGAGGTGACGGACGCCGACTGGGACACCTACTGGGGTACCGAGGACGCCGACAGCGGGAGCGACAGCCGCAGCGCCACCGGCACCGGTGACGAGGCCGCGAGCCCGGAGTCGCCCGGGACACCGGCCGGACCCGTCCCCGTGGCGCCGACCGCGGTCGTCACCGCCTCGGCCCCGCCCGCCGCCACGACCACGACCGGTGCGGCGCAGCCGTCGGCCACCGCGCCCGGCGGCCCCCGCCCAGCCCCCACACCGACGGCGAGTACGGGCACCGCCACGGCCGACGGCCGCAGCACCACCACCACGACCGGTACGGACACCCCGGGGCAGAAGGTCGCCACGACCGACACGTCCTCGACGACGGACACCTCGACGACCGAGACCTCCACCGGCTCCACCACACCGGACGTCCCCGTTCCGGAGCGGCCGGCCACCGAGTCGGCGGGGAGCCCGGACACGGCTCCGGACCCCGGTACGCCCACGCCCACTCCCACGGAGACCGGCACGGACACGGGCACGGACGACGACGGCGAGCTCCAGTACCTCGACGTGGGCGACGGCACCACGGCCCCGCCCCCACCCCCGCCCCCGACCCAGGTCGCCACCGCCACGGTCACCGCCTCCACGGACCCGCCCGCCGCACCCACGGGCACCCTGCTCGGTGCAGCGACCGACTTCGCGCCCGCGCCCGCCCCGGTGCCCGCCGCTGCGCCCCCCGAGCGGAGACCGCTCACCAACTCGGGCCGCTGGAACGACACCCTCACGGAGTTCGTGACGTACGAGCCGTCGACGAACGTCCACCGGGACACGCCGGAGGGCCGGATCGGCCTGACCCCGCGGTCGGCGGAGCAGTGGCTCGTCGAATCCGGCATCGAGGTCAGACGCGGCGGTATCCTCGACGCCCTCCCCACCTTCCTCTACCGGACCGACGTCGATCTGGTCTACCGCCACGACGAGGCCGCGCGGTTCCGCGCCGACCTGGCCGCGTGGTCCACCGAACAGCACGTCGCGGGCCAGCAGAAGGTACTGGAGGCGGTCAACGAGCTGGCCGGTACGATCACCGGGCGCTACCCGCCCGCCGAGCACGTCTTCCTCGGGCTGGGCCGCAGTCCGGCCGCGGTGATCGCGGCGCTCCAACTGGCCGGTCCCGAGGTGAGCGCTTCCTCGATGCCGCTGTCGGACTTCCGCCCCGGTCCCACGGACTTCACGGGGATCCACTACGCCGCGGCCGTCTCGCCCACCGGCGAGCCCGCGGCCCCGCCCAGCTTCGACCAGCGCCGGATGCTCTTCGAGCACTTCGCCGAGTTCCTCCCCGAGATACCCCCGGGCAAGGACCTGGTCCTGATCGACTACACCCAGAGCGGCCGCTCGCTCTTCGCCGCCGAGGGACTGCTGGGCGAGTACTTCACGTCGATCGGACGGACGGACGTCAAGGTCAAGGCGTTCGCCATCCACCAGGACATCGACAGCAACAACATCAAGGGCACCTACGCGAAGATCGCAGCGCCGCGCTCCCTCCTCGACCTCGACGCGTACGTCAACACCGGCGCGCGCAAGGAGTGGAGCGAGCGGGTCGAACTCCACCCGCTGACCACGCTGGGGGTCAAGCCGACCAAGGAGAAGCTGTTCGGCGAAGCCTTCAAGAACGAGGCGTTCGACGGACTCGCCGAACACGGCTCGTACAAGCTACTGAACACCGACCCGGAGACCTTCGAGGCCACCCGCCCCCGGCGCGCCGACGGCATGGCGGCGGACGGCTACCACGAGGTCCTCAAGCGGGCGCTCGACGGAAGCCTCGTGTTCACCCCGGACGACGTTCCGGCCACCACCACGACCACGACGGTCACCACCAGCAGCCAGGCCGGCGAGCTGATCGGCACCGCCCATCCGGGCGGTCGCACCGACGTACCGGGCGCGGTCTTCCACGACCCGGCGCAGGAGCAGGCCCACGCGCAGCTGGTGGCCCGCGACTACCCCTGGCTCGGGGAGGTCAATCCGTACCGCGACAGCAACCCCGAAGCCCGTACCAACTGCCTGCTGACCGCGATCGCGACCGACCTGTCACTGGCCGAGGGGGTCGGCCACCAAGCCCCGCCGAGCGATGCCAGCCCCGCCGAGCACCTGGCCAACTACCAGGGCAGGCCGCCGCTCCCGGTGACCTCGTACGCGCAGCTGACGGACCTGATGCACCAGGCCGGGCCCGGAGCCCGCGGCATGGTCGTGATCGGCGCGGCCGGCGACCCGGTCGCCCACGTCGTCAACGTGGTCCACGACGGCGACCGGGTGGTCTTCCTCGACGGCCAGACCGGCGGCCTCGCCCGGCTCGCCTCCGCACCCGACCGGCTGGAACTCCTGCCCACGCGAGGTGATTTCGAGTCGGAAAGTGTCGGTCCCGATTTCTCCGGCGACGCGGCACGGCTCGGCGCCGGAGGGGAGCGGTGGACCGAGGGCCCGCCCACCGTGAAGCAGTGGAAGGACGCTTCGGGCCAGTTCGGCCGCAGCCGGTCGCAGGAACTGGCGGCCATCGACCAGGCCCTGGCCGCCTACCACGACTCCGGCGGTCCGACCCGCCTGGCGGCGCTCGGCACGGTGCAGCACGGCATCGAGGAGTGGCAGGCCACCAAGCGTCCCTTCAGGGGCGGTCCGGTGGGGAGCTCACGCGCGGACGTGGTGTCGGACCTGCACAGGTCGATCGATGCCGAGCGCACGCGCCTGACCCTGGAACAGCGGCGGGCCGTACCCGGCTTCGACACCCCGCTCCCCCCGGGCACCGCGTACGACCGGGTGTCCGTCCACGCGGCCGGCGCGGTGACCGACGTCAACGGCGCGTTCACCCGGGATTCACAGGCGACCCACGAGACGGTCCGGGCGACGATGCCCAACGCGACCGAGGCCCAGGTCCGCATCGAAATGCTCCGTCGGGAAGTGAGCAGGGCGGCGGCCGAGTTCCGGACGGAACTGGCCGGGCAGGAGAACCCGGACGCGGTCCTCGGCGTGTTCACCGCCCCCGAGTGGTACTTCAAACGGCCCGGCATCCCCTTCACCCGGGGCGAGAAGGAAATGATCGTCACGGCCGCCGTCGCGCTGAGTGCCGAACACCCCGGACTGCTCATCGTCCCCGGATCGACGGTCTGGTCCGAGCCCGCACCGGGTGGCAACGGGACGGTCCTCAAGGCGGGCTCCGCGGCAGCGCTGAACGGGCGGCTGGTCCACGAGACGACCAAACTGCGCGAGGGATCGGACGTGACCGGGTACACGCCCAACCGCGAAGAGCGCAGGAACCTCGACCAGGCGACGGCGGCCGCCGCCGAAGCCGCGGCCGCCAAGCTTCAGAGGGACTTCAACAGCGCCGGAGAATCGGTCACGGACACGGCCGTGTTCACGGTCGGCGGCCGCAGGATCGCCCTGGAGATCTGCCTCGACCACCACAACGGACGCGCCCGTGGAGAAACGGAGGCACTCCCGGCGCTCCCCCGGGCGGACCTGCAGATCGTCGTCGCACACGGCATGATGCTGAAGAACTCCGCCCTGCGCGAGGGCGGCATCGCGGTGTTCAACGACTCCAGCGAACTCAGCGACACCGCCGCGGCCCTGCGCTCCGTCCACCGCTGGGGGGCGGGCACCGCCCGCTTCGAGCGCGGGACCACCGAAGAGAGCAGGCTCGAAACCGACGCCGACCTGACCACCATGTCCATGGGCGTCTTCCCGCTCCCGGAGGCGGCGCCCCAACTGCTGGGCAGCGCCTGGAGCACGCACACCCTTTCCTCGGCGCTGCCCACCGACGCCCCGCCGCAGCACCACGCAGACGTCTCCCTCGCGGACGACGCCTTCCTCACGATCACGGGCGGCGGAGCACCGGCTCCGCGACCGGCCGTGCCGGACGCACCGGACGTACCGGGCGGCACCAAGCGGCGCGCCGAGACCGACGCCCCCGACGTCCACGAAGCCTCCGACAACGGCGAACCGACAGGGCACAAGAGGCCGTTCAGCGACGGACCCCAGAGCGACCGGGACCTGACCGGCCGCGGCCTCGTCCCTCCCACCCCGGAACAGCACCGGGCCGTCGCGGACCACGTGGCCGCCCTGCACCTGCCCGAGGGCGCACTCCCGCCGGTGACGACCGACCTCCTCGGGCTGATCAACCCCACCGAGTCCACCGCGAACTGCCTCGAAGCCAACCTCGCGCTGTGGGACACCCTCGACGGTAACCCCCGTGCCACCGGCACCCTGCCCGGCAGCACCCCCGAGCGGCTCGCCGTCTGGGCCCTAGGGCGTTCCCAGGGGCCCGCCTGGCACTACGGAGCGGGCCCGCAAGGCCTGGACTCCGTCCTCACCCTGGTACACGACGGCGGCCCCGGCACCCGTGCTCTGGTCCTCGTCGCGCGCGGCGGCGAGGTCGGCCACGCCATGACGGTGCTCCACGGTGCGGACGGCCGCCTCCAGCTCGTCGACCCGCAACGGCACGACGTCCGCGACGCCCAGGGTCCCGCCACGGAGATCCTTCCCGAGGTCGGCGCCGACGCCTCCGTCTGGGCCCACGTCCGCGACGCCGACGGCGGAATGCTCAAGGGCGACGGCCACTACGACGAGTCGCTCTACCACGATCACGAAACGGGCGCCCCCGCCCACGAGTTCGGCATGCTGCCCGGCACGGAGGGCCAAGGCCTGGGGCGGATCTTCGACCGCAGGCCGGGCCTGGACGTCCCCGAGTGGAACGAGACCGCGGCCCGGTTCGAGCGGCTGGTGGCACGCCGCGCCTACGAGCTCAGCGGTGGCCCGAACAACGCCGTCACACAAGCGCTCACGAAGCTCAGTACCGTCCTGAACACGTACTACGGCACCACCAGCACGGACGCCGATGCCCCCGCCCCCGGAACGGAGGGCATCGCGCCCGGGCTCAAGGCCTTCCTCAACGACGATCCCACCAGCGCCGGTCAGATCAACCATTCGGGGCTCACCTCCGCGGACGCCCGGGACATGCTCGCCTCCGGTAACCCGCGGGAGCAGTACACCGCCTTCTACAACGCGGCCTACTACGAGCCCTTCAACGCGGAAGGCCTGCCCGGCAGCACGGAACACCGGGGTCTCAAGAAGGCTCTGATCGAGATCATGCAGCAGAAGGACTGGGAGCGCGCCGAACGCCTGGGGCTGAAGAGGGAGGCGCTGGAGGAGTACGGCGAGTACCTCTTCGGCTGGAAGAGGTCGGCCTTCCACACCTTGGCGCGGTTCTTCAGTCCGCAGTACGCCCGCCTCGTCGAGGGCGACCCCTTCGCCCTCGGCAACCTGATCCCCTTCCGCAGCGGCGTCTCCGACCTGACCGACATGATCGCGAGTCAGTCCCACCGCACCGCGCGTCCCGACTACCGCCAGGTATGGGCCCCGGACAAGCTCACCGTGGCCCGACTGAACGCCGAGGCCGTCCTCAGCAGCCGCGAGTTGGCGTACCTCAGGGAACACCAGGAGGTCTCCGAGATCATCGGCCTCCACCACCGGGAGTTCCTCGCCGGCGACGCGCCCACCCTGGAGAACGGCCTCCCGGACGTCGAGGCGCTCATGCAACTGCCCGGCGCGGTCGACGTGAAGTTCGAGGCAGAGCCGTCCGGACTGTCCGAGGCAGGGGAGCAGCTGTACACCTTCGAGAGGGTGCACGTCATCACCGAGATGACGCGTCCGACGACGCTCTCCCCGGACGTCGCGGACGCCCCGGTCCGTTTCATCGAAGGCGCCGCACGCTACACCCTCGACGCCGACGCCGGCTGGTCCCGGGAGATGGCCGAGCGCGGCAACCGTACGATCGCCGGCATCTCGGGAACCACCACCCGCATGCTCAGCGCCTTCCAGTGGCTCGACGTCCCCGGCGTCAGCCAGGCCGACTTCGTCATCGGCCTGATCGGATGGATGGGTCTGCACAACGACCATTCCCTGTACGAGATCCTGCGCGGAGCGCAGATGGCCGGATTCGAGGGCGTGGACGGACAGAAGTTCGACCTGACCGACGCGGCCTCGATGTACCACAGCCTGACCGCCCTGGGGCCGGGGTTCTCGCTGGCAGAACTGCGCTCACTCACCGGCGACCTGGAGCTGCGCCCCCTCCCGAACGGCCTGGACGCGGACGAACGAAAGCAGTGGGAGGACGTGAACGCCGTCCGCGGCGCCCACGGGCTGCTCCCGCACGAGACCGTCTACCGGGAGTACGCCCGCCGCGAGCAGAAACAGGGCGGGTTCCAGGTCCTCGGCGACGACGACTTCGATCACATCGCCACGGTCTTCGACGAGCTCGACGAGGGGGTCAGGCACAAGGGCACGGTCCTCTCCGACTGGATGTCCCGCAACAACATGACGTCCGCCGCACTGCGTGCCTCGTTCTCCGAGGCCCATGCCCTGGCCCTGCGCGCTTACACCGGCCCGGACCACGAGTTCATCAACCTCGCGGTCGAGGCGACCCTGGGCAAGGCCGCCCCCATCCTCTCGCTCAGGGGAAGGATGGAGGGGAAGCTGAAGGAACTGCTGGACAAGCGCCTGGAGGGCGGCACCAGCAAGGGCGTCCAGCTGTTCTTCTCCGACGACGTCGTGCGCAACTCCATCAGGGAGTACCGCAACCTGGCGAAGAAGGGGAACGGCCCGGAGCGGATGGCGGAGATCCGGGAGGAGCTCCACGCCACGCTCCGCCGGAAGATGCCGGACATCGTCAAGGAAGCCAGTTGGCACGCCGACATGCTCGGTGAGGCATTGCGCAACCTTCCCGGTTACACGGGACCGACCCTGTGGCGCGGCGACTGGGCGGCCGGAGCCCTGACCCAGAACGGCCTCCTGACCCTGCTCAGGCGGGCCATCCCCTCCACTTACTCGGGTGAGCGCTTCTCCTACGACTTCTTCGCCAGCTCCAGCCGGTCGAGGGAGGTGGCGCTCAACTTCTCGGCGAGCACCCGCTCACAGATGATGTTCCATCAGGTGCTCCTCGACATCACGCCGAACGGCCAACACGGCCGCGACATCCATCCCTTCGCCGTCACCGAGTCCGAGGAAGAGGTCCTGTTCCTGCCCGGCGCCGAATTCAAGATCATCTCGCGGGACGTCATCGCCAAGGACGTCAAGGACAAGAACGGGGTGGTCCGGCAGGAGTACTACGAAGTGATCAAGGTGGAAGAGGTGTGAATCCCCCCATGTGCTCCGCAACCGACAACCGGGGGACCCGGACGGCCCCTGCCGGACAGGAGGGCCCCGCATGACCCGGCGGCGCCCCGCACTGCCCCGCTGGTTCGGCTCCGCCGGACGCGCCGGAACGCTGCCGCCGGCCTCGCTCGGACGTCCGCCGGGGGCCGGCCGCGCCGACGGACCCGGCCGCGCCGAGGGGGCAGAGGTGCCTACCACCGACACCGAGCCGCCCGGTACGCACCGGGTGGGGGACACGGTGCTGCTCTCTGACCCCGCGGCCGGTGAGGAGCACACCGCAGCGCTGCGCGCACTGGCTGCCCGCGTGGAGCCGGTACCCGGCATGCCCACCCTGTTGGTCGCGGTCCCCGATACGGCGGCGGACGCGCTCTGGCCCGCGCTGGGCGCGCAGTTGCGCCGACTGACGGGTCCGGGGGATGCGGGCGAGGAGGGGGATACCGGGGACGAGTGCGGGGGCGCCGACGTCGTGCGGCTCGTCATGTCCGCTGCGGCAGCCACCGCTCCGGACGACCCGCACCGGTCCTCGCTCGCCCAGCAACTCGCCGACGCCTGGCGGATCTCCGTCGTGGCACCGGACGCCGCGGCCGTGGTCACCCCGGGCGGCACGTTGTTCGTTCCCGTCCCCGCCACCCCCGGCGGTGGCTGGTGGCGGTGCGACCCGGACCGTCCGCCCACCGCCCTCGGTCAGCGGCACCCCGCCCCGGACTGGCAGCCCGGCCTCGCCCGAGTCGGAAGCCGGGAGTTCGGCGACAGCATCGCCGAACAGATTCCCGCCGGACTCCTGTTGCGCCCGCGGCGGGCACCGGCCCCGGAGCCGGGTGACCTGGCCTTCGCCGTACCGGCAGACCCCATCCGCCCCACCCTGCTCGTCGGCAGCCCGACCCATCCGCCCGTGCCCGCGCGGGACATCGCCGCTCTCCTCACCAGCCTGCCCGTCGCGTCCCGCCGTGCCCTGCGGCTGGCCCCCGGCGACCACCGCGACCTGCTCGCGTCCGCCCGCGCGGTGGCCGACCTGCTGGACGGGACGGTCGAAGTGCTCACCGGCCCGCCACTGATCACGGCCCGGCGCACGCAGGTGCTGGTCTCCGGCCCGGACGCCTCCCGGGCCTGGCGGCCCTTCGTCGCTTCCGTGACCTGCCGACCGGTACGAGAGGACGGCTCCCGCCCGCCCGAGGAGCCGACGGCGTGGTACACACCGCCGGTGCACGGATCCCGCCCTGCGGGCGACACCCGGCTGGACCTCGGCGACGGCTGGCAGCTCGAACTGACCCGGTGGGGCCTGTGGTTCGGCACTGCCGACGCCGCGGTGTCACGGCCGCAGCCGCGGCCCCGGTCGGTGGACCCCGCTGCGCCGGTCCTCGTCATTTCGGGTGCGGGTGCGGGTGCGGGTGCGGGGTCCTGCCAAGACCCCACCTTCTGGCCCGCCCTGACCGATGTACTGGACGCGCTGGAACCGGACTTCCGCGAGCGGACCGTCCTGACCGTCGAGGGGCCGTTGGACGACCGGGACCGGCATGCCCTGAGCCGCCTGGCGGCGAGCCGTCGGCTCACCCTGGTCACGGAATCCGCACCGACCCCTGCTCCCGGGCCGGGCGAGCGGCCTCCCGTGCCACCGGGCCAGGAGGCCGGGAGGCCCCTGCCCGTACTCACCTCATCCGCGGTCACCACTTCCGGCCCGCCGGCCCCCCTTCAACTCCCCGCGCCGATCCCTGCCCCGATCCCTGCCCCGATCCCTGCCCCGGCCCCTGCGCCGAACCCGGCTCCTGCCCCGGCCTCTGCCCCGGTGCCGGTACCGAACCCCGCCCCCACGCCCGCACCGACGTCGCCGGCTCCTGCCCCGGCGCCCGAGCTCGTGTCGGTGCCGGGTAGGGCTGACGCGGCCGAGGTGCGCGCCGTGCCCGCTGTCCGGCGCGGTGGTGTCCCACTGTCGGAGGCACTGGCGACCCCGCAGCTCTGCGCGCACGGGGAACAGGTCACCGCTGCCGCACCGACAGCGGCGCCCACCGCGCTGCCCGTGACGAGCAGCGCTCCCGCGCCGGAGGCCGCTCCCGTCGCCGTGCGGGGGCACGCACCGCGCCCGCCCACGGCGACAGCGGCGGAGCCGGTTGCGGTGCCGGAATGCACGGACCTCCACCGGAGTACCTTCCGGGAGGCGATGGGCGCCGGCTGGGAACGCCACGCGGGCGCGGTCTCCCGGGCCATGATCCAGATGCCCGCGCTTCGGACGCGGGACGAGGAGGCTGCCCGGGCCGAGCTGGCGGCTGCGCACCTCTACCTTTCCCCCGGTGGCGACGCCCCGTTCGCCGCCGCGGTCCTGGGCACCGGACCGGAGTCGGACGATCCGACCGTGCTGGCCTACCGGGCCTGCCTGTTCGCGGGGCTGCGCCGGCTGCCCGTGTTCCGCGGCCCGGTCCTGCGGGCCTGGGAGCCCCACACCGATCCCGCAGCGGACCAGGAGCCGGGCGGCTGGATCCTGGTTCAGGAGCCGGTCTCCGCCCTTCCGCCGGCCGCGGCCCACCGGTTGCTCCCCGCGCTGGCCGGCCGGTACGCGGTCCGGACCGCCTCGGGCCGCCGTACGGGCCCGCTCCTGGGCACCGCGGAGGGTGGTGCCGGCCAGCCCGAGCGGATCGTCCTCCTGCCCGGCACCCGGCTCCACGTGTGCGCCGTCCACCCGGCCACCGACGAACTGCCCGGGCGGGTGCTGCTCAACGAGGCCCCGCCCGGTGCGACGGGCTCCGGCCGAGGCCTCCCCACGGCCGAGGCGCTCGCCCGGCTGGAGGACGCGGCACGCAGCGGGACCGGTGTCCCGCCCTCCACCGCGGCCTGGCTCCAGCAGTGCACGGGCCCGCTCGGCTCGTACCTTCCCGCGGGACCGGCCGCTGTGCCGGTTTCCGCCAGTTCTCTGGAAAGCAGGTCAATGTCATGACACCTTCCGCAGGCGGTCGCCCCGGGACGACCGGGGGAGACCCGGTGCTGCACGCCGCCGTGCTGCCCGTCGTCAGCGCCGACCCGGGCGCGGGCGCTCTTCCGGCGGCGGCCCGGCCGGTCCCCGCCACTGCGACGGCCACTGCGACGGCCACTGCGACGGCCACTGCGACGGCGGCCGAGGTGGCCCCGAGCCCTGGCCCTGCCACGGGTGCGGCTGGGTCGGCTCAGGCTCCTGCCGTCGTAGCGGAGGCGGAGCCGGAAGCCGAGTCGGAAGCCGAGGCAACGGCCGCCCCGGAGACCACGCCCACGACCGCGACCACACCGGAACCGGAACCGGCCGCCGCGACCACCACCTCGGCACGGGCCGAGTCCGAGGCAACGGCCGGGACGGAGTCCGAGTCCCGGTCCGAGGCCGAGGCCGTCACCGCGGCCACGGCCGCGACAGCCACGGACGGTTCCGGTTCCGGTCCGCGCGGGTTGCTGGCCTCGTTGCCCGGGCGTCCGGGGAAGCCCATGCTGGCGGCCGCGGCGGTGGCCGGCCTGCTGCTGATAGCCGTACCGTTCCTCGTCTCCGGCTCGGACGACGGGCCGGGGCCGAGGTCCAGGCTCCGGGCCGACGGCAGCCCCATCGGGCCCGACGGCGCACTCCCGGGCCTGGTCCCCGGTACGCAGGCCGCCCCGGCCGGGGACGCACCCGCCGCGCCGGGCACCCAGCCCAACGGCTCCCCGGCTGCGGACGCCGCCAACGGCAACCTGCCCTTCGGCGCACCGCAGTCCGGCGGCGTGCAGGGCAATGCCCCCACCGGCCAGGGCGACGGCAGCGGGCAGCCTGCCCAGAACCCCCAGAATCCCCAGAACCCCCAGCAGTCCGGCAACAACGGCGGCACCCAGACAGGCTCCGACCCCGGCAAGGCGAACACCCCCGTTGCGCCGCCCGCCCCGCCCGCCAAACCGGCCCAGCCGACCGTGCCCGTCTTCAGCAAGCTGGTCGGCCCGGGCTGCGGCAGCGGCGGGTTCACCGCCAAGGGCCAGTACAAGGACGGGGACGAGGGCTGGCGCTACGGATCCAGCGCGTGGCGGGGCGACGGCTGCGACGGCGACTTCCTCGCCATGCCGATGAGCGGCTCCGCCACCAAGGCGGACAGCGACCACTACGCCACGTGGGCCTTCTCCACGGGCGCCGTGAAGTCGGGCCGGTGCACCGTGTACGTCTACATCCCGTCCTCCGGCGACAAGACCATGGTCGGCGGCGACCCGGCCCACTACACGGTCCGGGGCGGGGGCGGGAAGGTCGGCTCCTTCACGATCGACCAGGACGCCAACACCGGCCGGTGGGTCAACGGCGGCTCGTACGAGATCTCGTCCCCGCAGATCGAAGTCTCCGTGGACAACCGGGGCATCGACTGGGGCAGCGGCAACACGAACCGGCACGTGGCCGTCGCTCAGACGAAGGTGGACTGCCAGGGCCGATGACCATCGGCGGCGGCGGGAACCGGGAGCGCGGGGGAGGGGCACCGGGGAGCCGGACGCAGCACTGCACACGACGGGAGACGTCGTGTGCAGTGCCGGCATCGAAATGAGCGGCGGTCGGGAGGCCGTGGCCCGCCGCCGGGTGGTCAGCGCGCTTGAGGCGCCTCGGTCTCCTGCGTCTGGGGCCGGGCCGGCTGGCCGGGGCCCTGGGGTGCGACGAAGTCCTTGCTGCGGATGAGGGCGAAGGCGAGGACGCCGCCCACCAGCGCCAGGATGCCGCTGGCGAACAGCAAGTCGTTCAGGGACGTCGCGAAGCTGGCGTGGATCGCGTTCTCCACCTGTCCACGGAACTCCGGCGGGGCCGCGGCGATCGCCTGATCGGGAGCACCCATGCGGATGGAGCCCGCGACCTCTTCGGTGCGTCCCTGGAGCCCGGGGATGCTCGCGAGCCGGCCTTGCAGCGCGTCGTGCAGTGATGCGGTGAACATCGATCCGTACAGGGCGATGCCGACGGCGATGCCGACCTGCCGGAAGGTCTGGTTCACGCCGGAGGCCATTCCGGCGCGCCACACCGGAACGACACCGATCGCGGTCGAGGCCAGCGGCGGATTGACCATTCCGGCGCCGATGCCCGTGACGATGAACCCCGGGATGAGGTGGGTCCAGTCGGAGTCGGCGGTGACGCCCGTCATGAGCAGGAGCCCGATGCCCACCACGACCAGGCCCGGGCCGATCAACCACCGGGTCGGAACACGGCTCATCACCCGGCCCGCCGCCATGGCGGCGACGAGCGTGCAGCCGGAGCTGACCAGGAGTCGGGCGCCGGTGCCCATCGCGCTGTAACCGAGATCGTTCTGCAGGTAGAGCACGATGTAGATGAACATCGCGAACAGCGAGGCGTTCATCGCGAACGCTGCGATCGAGCCGCCGAGGAACGTCGGGGTCCGCAACAGTTTCAGGTCGAACATGGGCTCGGACACGCGCGACTCGATCACCGCGAACGCCACGAGGAACACCGCTGCCAGGCCGAAACAGATCAGCACACCCTGCTCGTCCCACGCCGTGTCACTGGCCCGGATCAGGGCGTAGACCAGGCTGAACAGACCCGCGGTGAGCGGTACGACGCCCAGCCAGTCGATCCGAGAGGCGCGTGGCGGACGGGACTCGTCCACCATGCGCAGCGTGATGATGATCGCGGCGATGCCGATCGGCAGGTTCACCAGGAAGATGCCGCGCCAGCTGATCCCGCTGGTGATCACACCGCCGAGCACCGGGCCCAGTGCGGTGGCGACACCCGCGACGGCTCCCCAGATGCCGAAGGCCGCGCCCCGCTCCCTGCCCTGGAACGTGCCGGCGAGCAGCGCGAGTGAGGTGGCGAACAGGATCGCGCCACCGATTCCCTGCACCCCACGGGACGCGATCAGCGTCACCTGGTCCTGTGCGATGCCACACAGCAGCGATCCGGCGGTGAAGATCGCCAACCCGATGACGAACAGGAGCCGCCTACCGTACTGGTCGGCCAGGGAACCCGAGGTGAGCAGGAGCGCCGCCAGGCTTAACGCATAAGCGTCCGTCGTCCATTGCAGGCCGCTGAAGCTCGCGTCCAGCGAGTGCTGGATGTCCGGGAGCGCGACTGCGACGATCGTGACGTCGAGCAGCAACATGAATGTCGCTGCGCACACGACCAGTAGCGTCCACCATTGGCGTTTCATCGTTCGGAGCCCTCCTCGGCTCGTAACTCTTCTTTTTTCAACCGTGGTTCAACGAAGAAGCGCATGCTAGCATGCTAGCATGCGTGCAGAAGTCAAGCAGTTCAACGTCTACTTGCCGGTGGAACTCATCCGGCAGATCAAGCACCATGCCATCGAGAACGAGCAGTCGCTCTCGGCCCTGGTAGCCGAGGCGTTGCGCACGTATCTCGCCGTTCACGATCAGGAACCTCCGAAAGGAAAGCAGGCATGACCACCGAAGGTATCGAAGGCGTGTACCTCGAAACCCATAACTGGGGGAAGGCGGCCAAGTTCTTCCAGTCGTTGGGCTACAACGTCGAGTTCTCGACGGAGGAGGGATCGGGAATGCTCCGTAACGGCGATGGCGCCTACCTCCTGCTCGCCGAAATTCCCGAGGACCAGAAGCCCGAGGTCCAGGTCGTGCTGCGGGTGGCGGACGCCGGCGAGTTCACTGTCGATCCGTCCGTGGAGGTGGTCACACCGTTCGAGGACACCCACTACGGAACGCAGGAGATGAAGGTGCGCGACCCTGACGGACGCGTCTGGAGCCTGCAGGCGCCGATCAAGAAGTGAGCGCGGGGCAGCCGGCACCGGCGCTCCACGGGTCGTCGTGACCCGAGGAACGCTCGCGTGTAGTGCGGCTGCCCTCATGTTCCCCATGGTCCGTCCCTTCGGCGCAATGGCCGACGAAGGGACGGACCGTTTGTCAACTCGGAGCAACGCAGGTTGACCTGACGTACCCGCGCTGCTCCTCTTTGACCTGATCCGCCGCGACTCCCCAAGATTCGGTCCATCGGCCGAACGAACACCAGTGCACTCCGCTGTTCGAAGTGCGGGCCGACGCGAGTAGGCCACGTCACGGGAGATTGCGCATGTCGGATCAGAAGAAGACGGCTGAATTGCTGATCATCGGTACCGGGGTGATCGCCATGTCCGTTGCTTACCACTGCGCGGAAGCGGGCGTTGACGTCGTTGTGCTGGAACGGGATCAGCTCGACGCCACCGCGACGCAAACGGCGGGGGCATTCCGTACCTATTATCCCGGGCGAGTGTACGATTCCGAACTGGTGGCGCGCAGCCTGGCCGATTTCCGTTCGTTCGAAGCCGCCACGGGCACCGATCTGGGGCTGACGGAAACCGGAATGCTCGTAGTGGCGACCGATCCGGACCAGGCGGCCGAGTTGGAAGCGGAGTTGCCCGCGCAGCGCGATGTCGGCGTACGGCTGGAGCTGCTGACCGCCGCGCAGGCTGTCGAGCGCAATCCCTGGCTGGATCCGGCGGGAGTCGAAATGGCGCTCTGGTGCCCGCAGATGATCCGCCTCAGGGCGGACGAGGTGCTACGGGGCTACGGCGAGGGCGCGCAGAAGCGCGGTGCCCGAGTGATCACCGGCGCCTCCGTGACCGGAGTGGACGCGTCCACCGGCCGGGTCAGCACCACGGTGGGGGACTTCACCGCGGAGTCGATCGTCATCGCGGACGGACAGGACAGTGGCGTCATCGCCGAGCTGGCCGGCTTGAAGCTGCCGGTGTGGGGCCAGTTCGCCGAACTGTTCCGCACCGATCCGGTCGGTGACGCCGACGTCGCAACGCCGTTCACGTTCCACCCCGCGGCCGGATTGAAGACGATGGGGATGGGGCCGTCCTTCTTGGTGGGACTCGAACGCTTCTCCACGCAGCCGGGCATGCGGGACATCTGGCACGAGGCGGCCGTCGAGGAGGTGGGGCACTGGTACCCACGACTGCGGAACGCCACGCTGCACAGCGCATGGACGGGAACCCTCGACGTGACGCCGTCGAGGTCGGCGCTCATCGGACGGGCGGACGGCAGGCACGAACGGATCTTCTTCGCTGCGGGCTTCACCGGTCACGAGCTCAGCCAGGCCCCCGCCACCGGCAAGATCATCCGCGATCTCCATCTCGGGCGGCACCCCGGCGTCGACATCACGCCGTTCTCGTTGGCGCACAACGGGGCGTGACCCGCGGACCCGAGTGAACGGGCCGGCGTCCGCGGGCCCGGCCCGTTGTCGATCAGGGCCGTGACGACGCCGGCCGCGGCCGTGGACGCTCGTACGCATGGTCACGGGCGTCGGTGCCGGTTCCGTGTGCGTACGCGGTGACGCGTGCTGGTCCGGCCGGTTGCGGCTGCGGCTCCGGGTTCCCCTCGGGGCCGTACGGCCGCCGGCCGCTCCCACCAGGAGGGCGAACGCAGTGCCCGAGCAGGGGGCTTGGGACGTCACGCCGACCTGAGCGGAACGCATCCGCGCCTTCCCGCGGCAGTACGGGCGCCGGCCTGCCGAAGGTGGCGGGCTCGGCCCGGTGACCGGGACCGTCCGGGGCGGCCCCGACGCCGTGAGCACCCCAGCGACACCGAGACGTCACACGGTGACCGTCTGCCCCTTCAGTGGGCCTGCGCCTCTCGGTGGAACGCGTGGACCAGCTGAATCTCGCCAACGATGTGGGCGTTGAAGGCGTCGAGTTCCTCCGCCGGAACCCACAGTTCGAGGATGGTCCGGCCGCCGGCCTGCTGGACGGGATACCGCCTGAGGAACTCGGACTCGACCTCGAAGCGGGTGACGAAGCCGGCCCCGTCGTGCTTCACGTTCCAGTCCCGCGCGATCCTGATGGCGTAGTCCTCGTTGAGCACCGGGTAGAAGATCGGCTGCTCCGGTAGACGGGGCGGCCAAGCACGCCAGTTCAGCTCCCTGACCAGGTCCAGCTCCTTGGGGCCGGTCGGGCGCCACAGGGTCGTCGTTGCGCGCCCGCTGGTCATGGGAATCGCTCTCCAGGTGTCAGAAGTCGCTGAACCGGCTGGTCAGAGAGCGGACCATACCGGCTCGGCAGGCATGACGGCCAGGCAGTGGTCGGCGGAGACCGACCGTCGTGATCGAGCCAGTCAGGACGAGGCCGTCCCACCCGTGACCAGTGGTGAGGGGAAATCCGCTAGTTCTTCGATTAACTGAGTCGACAATTCCGGTACCGTCGCGACGGTGCCGGAATTTTGCATTCCCTGAATCGGGCGAGCGATCCGAAGTGACAAACAATCAGTGATTTGACAAAAAACGCGCTCCTGTCGACCGAGCGAATGTCTTAATTCATATATTCAGTTCGCGACGGCAGCGTAGCCGTTGCGGGTATCCCGACTCCCCTTGAACCTGTCATGCGCTCTCGTTGGCGACAGGGGCCAAATAGAAGGAGATAGGAGAACAATGCGCCAAATTGAGATCGCCTGGGAGGCGATCGACGCCAAGATTCGGATCACACTCGAAGAGGGACGCAACGCGGAACTCGTCGAGCCGTTGTGGGCGGCATTGCCGTACCGGACCCTTCAGGGTCACGCTCTCGTGGCCGGCGACTGCATGTACCACGTGCCGCCGGCGCACGACCTGCTGCACGCGGTTCCGGATTACAAGGTGGATCGCAAGATTCAGCCCAATGGCACGGTTTTCCTTTCCCCCGTGCAGCACCTGACCATCAAGTACGGCGAGCTCACGGAGCCGATGCCGACCTCGCCGATCGGCATGGTCGTCCCGGAGGACGTGGACCTGCTGCCGAAGATCGGTCAGCTGATCTGGGAATCGGTGCACGGCAACGGTGTGCCCGTGATCGCCGAGGTGCGGCGGGTGGACGAGCCGGCCGGCCACGGCGTGCAGCGCCTTGCCGTCGAGTCCGAGCAGGTCCGGGGGCTGATCGAGAGGATCGCCGCGGAAACCGAGCGGGTGTTGGTCGACCCGACCGATGAACTGATCGACATCCACGAGGGCAAGTCCCGGGCCACCTCCGGCGCCGGGACGAAGAACTCGGTCCTCACGACCCTGGTCGCCGTGAACGGCGAGACCCGCCCGCTGGGCTACGTGAACTACACCACCCTGGTGCGCGCCGGTCGGAAGATCGACATGCCGTTCCCGTCGCTGATCGAGCTGGCCAAGATCCTTCTGGTGAAGCCGACCGAGTTCCTCGGCTACTGCGGAATGAACACCTTGTGGGACATCACCAAGGAAGTGGTCGCCGCTCTCGACGTCATCACCACCCGTGAAGACTTCGTCGCTTTGATGGCGCAGATGGCGACGTACGTCAATGCCCTCGGTGCGTGGAATCTTCAGCTGTTCCCGTGGGACCTGACGGGCGACACCTGGACCTACCGTCCGAACGTTACGAGGAGTGCGAATGTCTGAGCAGAACAACACGGCGGAAATGCTGGTCATCGGCGGAGGGGTGATCGGCACGTCCATCGCCTATCACGCGGCCAAGGCGGGCATCGACGTCGTCCTGGTGGAAAAGAACCAGTTCGGTGCCGCGACCACGTCGCAGACCGCTCGCGCGTTCCGAACCTATTTCCCCCGCAAGCCGCACGACTCCGAGCTGGCGACGCGCAGCCTCGCCGAATTCAGGCAGTTCTCCGCGACCACGGGTGTTGACCTCGGGCTGGAGAACCTGGGGCTGCTGACGGTGCTGACCAGCCCGCAGCAGGCGGCCGAGCTGGAGGCGGACCTGGCGGACCACCGTGAGGCCGGAGCGGCAGTGGAAATGCTCACCGCCGCGCAGGCGGTCGAGCTCAACCCCTGGTTGGACCCCGACACCATCGAGGCCGCGGTCTGGAACCCGGACACGTACCGCGTCAAGCCGGAGAAGATCGTCCAGGGATACGCCGAGGGCGCGAAGCAGCACGGTGCACGACTGTTCTCCAACGTCGCGGTGACCGGGCTGGACGGCGACAGCGGCGTGGTCAACACGACGATGGGTGACTTCACCGCGGACGCGATCGTCATCGCGGCCGGACCGTGGAGCGGCGACGTCGGCAAGCTGGCCGGCCTGGACCTGCCGGTGTGGGGGCAGTTCGCCGAACTGCTGCACACTGACGCCATCCGCACCGACCGCGACGTGCACAACTCGCCGTTCACCTTCCACCCCGTGTCCGGGCTGAAGACGATGGGAATGGGCAAGGCCTTCCTCGTCGGCCTGGAGCGCATATCCAAGCAGGACGGACTGCGGGACATCTGGTACCAGGCGGCCGTCGACGAGCTGCCGAAGTGGTACCCGCAGCTGGAGGGCGTCAAGCTCTACAGCGCGTGGACCGGAAGCCTGGACGTCACGCCGACGAAGTCGGCCATCATCGGCAAGGGCAACGGCAAGCACGAGCGGATCTTCTTCGCCGCCGGCTTCACCGGCCACGGACTGGCGCAGGCGCCCGTCGCCGGCCAGATCATCCGTGACCTCTACCAGGGCCACCAGCCGAGCGTCGACCTCACCCCGTACTCGCTGGCCACCAACCTGGCCCGGCTCGAAGCCTTCTGACCAGGTCCTATCCAGGTCCTATCCAGGTCATTCTCGCGGCGGGCGGCCCACTCTCGGCCCGTCCGCCGCATTCCTGAGAGGTGTAGACCATTGTCGCTGGTACAAGCGTCAACTGCACATTGGCAAGGCGAGGCACCCACCCCACTGAACCCTGACACCGCCTTCAACGGCTTCATCTGCGCGCACGTGTTGCACGCACTGGAGCGCCTCGGGCTGTTCCGGAAACTGCAGGACGACGGTTCCGTCGACGTTTCCTCGTTCTGCCGGGACAACCAGCTGGACCATGCCGTCTTCCACGCCCTCGTCCGGGCCGCGGAATCCTTCGGTTACCTGGAATCGCGTGGTGACCTCGTCCGGGCGATCCGGACCGGGGAGGACGTCCGTCAGGCGATCGGCTTCTTCACCTGGGGTGTCGGCGGCTATCACGACGTGTTCGCGAACGCCGCCGCCGTCGCCCGCGGGGAGCGCCGGTTCGGCGTCGACCTCCACCGCGACGAGGGGATGGTGGCACTCGGTTCGGCGCAGGCGGACTCCGCGCTCATGCGGAACATCCTGGACAAGGAGGTCTCCGCGCTCGACTTCAGCACGCTCGTCGACCTCGGTGCCGGCGTCAGCGAGCGGGTCTCCCGGCTGGTCAAGGCACGCCCCGGAAGTCGTGGGCTCGGTATCGACATCAGCAAGTCCGCCACCGAACTCGGGGCCGACACCGTCGAACGGTACGGCCTCGGGGGCACCGTCGAGCCCGTGTGTGCGGACGTACTGGACATCCTCTTCAACGAACAGCGCGTCGAGGGCGCCGACGAAGCCGACGTCGTGATGAGCTTCATGTTCCTGCATGACCTGTTGGTCGATCCGGAACGTCGGGACCAGGTGATTCCCCGGATGCGTGCCGCCTTCCCCAAGGCGCACACGTTCCTGCTGGGGGACACCACGGTGCGGCCGAGGAACGGCGAGGACACCCTGCCGATCTTCTCCAGCGGCTTCGAACTGGCCCACGCCCTGATGGGTGTTCCCATCTACACCCGTGAGGCGTACGAGGAGCTCTTCGACAAGGGAGGCATGCGCCTCCGTCGCGCGGTGCCCTTCGGCGCGCCGCACACCTATCTCTTCGTGCTGGAGGCAGCGTGAGCCGTACGGCCGCCCCCGAAATCGTCTCCGACCTACCCATTCCACTCGCGGTGGCGGGACATCACCAGCCCGCGCCCTTCTACCTCACCGCGGACATGTTCGGCGGTATGCCGGTGCAGATCGCGGGCGGTGAGCTCAGCACGCTCGTGGACAAGCCGGTGGCCGCACCGCACACCCACGAGGTCGACGAGATCTACCTGCTCGTCTCGCCGCTGCCGGGTCAGGCGCGCATCGAGGTCCACCTCGACGGGGTACGTCACGAACTGACCTCGCCGGCGGCGATGCGCATTCCGGCGGGCAGCGAGCACCACTTCGTCACCAAGGAGGCGGCGGTGGGGAGCTACTGCTTCGGGATCCTGTTGGGATCTCAGCTGTGAGTACGCCCGACCGCCCGGAGCCGAAGGTCTACAACACCAGCGTGCCCGATGCGGACACGATGGTGCGGTTGCACCTGAGCGAGAGCCCCTTCGGTGCGAGCCCCGCGGCCGTCGCCGCGGCGACCGGAGCGTTGGAACGGGTCAACCGCTATCCGGCGCCGCAGCGCGAGGGCCTCGTCAAGGCGCTCGCCGAGCAATGGGGCGTTTCCGAGGACCAGATCGCGGTGGCCAACGGCAGCGACGAACTGGTGCTGGCGACCGCGCTGACGCTCGGCGACCTCTCCCGCCCCGGACTCGTTGCCGCCGGCACGTTTCCCGGCTACCCGGAAGCCCTCGAACGCATCGGCCGTGGGGCTGCCGCGCTGCCGCTGCGGGGTGCCGAACTCGACGTCGAGGGTTTTGCGCAGAAGCTCCCCGGATGCGGCATCGGATATGTGTGCAATCCGCACAATCCATCCGGAACGGCGCTTCCACGGGACGCGTTCGTCACTCTGATCGCCGCGGCGCAGTCCAGTGGAGTGCCGCTGGTCTTCGACGAGGCGTACCAGGAGTTCAGCGACCCGAGCCTGCCGCAGACGAGGGACTTCCTCGACCTGGAAGCTCCGGTGCTCGCGTTGCGCACCTTCTCGAAGGCGTACGGGTTGGCGGCCCTGCGGATCGGGTACGCGGTCGGCCGAGCCGATCTCATCGCCGAGGTCCGCCGGACCCTGAACGTCCTTCCGTTCAGCGTCAACCGTGTCGCCCAGGCGGCAGCGCTGGCCGCACTCGCCGACCAGCCGTTCCTGAGCGAGATCAGGAACGGCACCGCTCGGCGGCGGCAGTGGTTCACCGCCGAACTGGAGCGGCGCGGATACCGCTACCTGCCGTCCGTGACGAATTTCGTCGCGGTCCAGGTCGACGCCTCTGGGGAGGCGCAGAACCTTCTCGCCAAGGAGCACGGGATTCTCGTACGGGACACCGGCATGTTCGGTTTTCCCGGCCACCTGCGCGTCTCGCTCGGCACGGAGGACGAGCTGCGGCGGTTCCTCGACGCGCTCGACCGGCTCACCGCCGGCAAGTAATCGAACATCAGGGAGGTAAAGAATGGTCAATGCAATTCCGGACGGATACGCGGAGCTGACGGCCTATCTGTCCGTGGACGGGGCGAGCGAAGCGATCGCCTTCTACGCGGAGGCCTTCGGCGCGGAGGAACTGGCCCGTTCCACCGCTCCCAACGGCAAGATCATGCACGCACAGATCAAGATAGGCAGCACGATCGTCATGCTGTCCGACGAGCTGCGGGAAGCCGGCCTGCTCGGCCCCCACGCCATCGGCGGTACTCCGGTCACCCTCTACCTGTTCGTCGAGGACGTCGACGCCACCTTCGCCCGCGCGCTTCGGGCCGGAGCGAAGCAGCAACGAGAAGTCCAGGACCACTTCTTCGGCGACCGGGCAGGGCAGGTCCTCGACCCGTTCGGTCACCGGTGGACGATCGCCACGCACATCGAGGACGTGTCCCCGGAGGAGTTCGAACGCCGCGCCGACGCGCACATGCGCACCGTGGGCGGTGGATGAGCCCGAGCCAAGGCCGGTCCGCACGGTCGACCCCACCACCCACGTCGCCGTGGGAGCACATGGGGTCGACCGTGCCGGCTGGCCGCCGGCGTTCCGGCCGCCCCGCAGTCGACACCCTCCGTACCTGTGACAATGGGATCGTCTGTTCGGTCCGGAAGAGGGAGACGCCGTGCCCCCCTACGATCTCGCTGACCGCCTCGTGGTCGGGGTTGCCTCCAGCGCCCTGTTCGACCTGGCGGAGGCGGACGCGGTCTTCCGCGAGGAGGGGGAGGCGAGCTACCGCGCCTACCAGGAAGAACACCTGGACCACACACTGGCACCCGGCGTGGCCTACCCGTTCATCCGCAGGCTCCTGTCGCTGAACGATCTGACGCCCGCCGACGACCCGCTGGTCGAAGTGATCGTCCTGTCGCGCAACGACCCGGACACCGGACTGCGGGTGATGAGGTCCATCCAGTCCAAGGGGCTGCCCATCACCCGCGCCATCTTCATGCAGGGGCGCTCGCCCCACCGGTTCATGCCCGCGCTCAACATGTCGCTGTTCCTGTCCGCCAACGAGAGCGACGTCCGCGAGGCCGTCGCGGCGGGCCTTCCGGCCGGATACGTCCTGGGGGCGCCCCCCGCGGACGACGCCGAGGACCAGGACCTGAGGATCGCGTTCGACTTCGACGGGGTCCTCGCCGACGACGCCGCCGAACAGATCTACCAGACGGGCGGACTGGCCACCTTCCGCTCCCACGAGAGCAGGAACGCGCGCAGGCCGCACGCCCCGGGGCCGCTGCGCGATTTCCTGGCCGGTGTGAACAGGGTCCAGCAGCGCGAGGAGGAAAGGCGACGGGAGGACCCCGACTACCGGATCCGGGTCCGTGTCTCCCTGGTCACCGCCCGGAACGCACCTGCCCACGAGCGGGCCGTGCGCAGCTTGGAGAACTGGGGGGTGACGGTGAACGACGCCTTCTTCCTGGGGGGCGTCGACAAGGGCGCGATCATCGGTGTCCTCAAGCCGCACATCTTCTTCGACGACCAGATGAGCCACCTGGTCGTCGCATCGCGGAACACCCCCAGCGTGCACGTCCCGTTCGGCAAGGTGAACGCGGGCGGCGCGCCCTGACGCCTCCCGCTCCGGACCGACCGCGCGAGCGACTTCCGACCGGCTCCAGGGCGCCCGTGAGCGCCCTGGTCGTGTCCCGCCGCGAACCGGGGCGTACGCGGCGTCAGATCTCCGACGGGCCGGGCGCCTTGCACAGGGCCCAGATGACGACGACGTCGATGGCGATGAGCACGATCGACCAGAACGGCGTGTAGGGGAGCCACAGGAAGTTGGCCACCATGGCCAGGCCGACCAGCACGACCCCGACCATCCGTGCCCAGGTGGCTCCGCTGAAGAGGGCGAACCCGGCGAGCAGGATGACGATGCCCAGGATGAGGTGGATCCAGCCCCAACCGGTCAGGTCGAAGTTGTAGATGTAGTTGCGGGTCGCGACGAACACCTCGTCCTTGGCGATGGCGGCGATCCCCGCGAAGATGGCCATGAAGCCGTAGGCGATCATCATGACGGCGGCGAAGACCAGCCAGCCGCTGCCGATTCCGGTTGAATTCCGGGCTGTACCGCCCTGTGTGGGGTTCGCATGAGTCGTCATGTCGTGCTCCTTGCTGTTGAGGGCCGATGCCCACTGGTTGCCCGCAAGTTGGTCGGGCCACTTCCAATGTCGGCCCCCGCGGTCCGCTCTGCATCTCGGCGGCCGTTCGCCCCCGTGGGGCGGGCGGTCAGTCCCTGGGCTTCGCCGGGAGTGCCGGCGGCCGAGGTGGGGGAGCGAGGGGTGAACGCCTGCGCGACGTGGTCGAGTAGCTCGCCGCTCTGACCGATGTCCTCTGCTAAGGCCCTCGGGGCTGGCGTACGTGTGCATCGTCTCGAACGCGTACCGCGCCTGCGGGACCGGCCGGATGACCGGCTCGGCTCAGGAGTTGAGGATGCGGCTCTTCTGGGCCTCGAATTCCGCTTCCGAAAGGACGCCCTGCGCTTTGAGCTCGCCCAGGTCCTTCAGTTGGGCGATCTTGCTGTCCATGGAGGGCGGGGGTGGGGGCGGGGGCGCGGCCTGGCTCGCCTGTGCCGGCTGCGGCTCCGCCGCGGCCGGCGGGGCCTCCTGCTGGGCCCACCGGCCGGCCTGTCGCCGCGACACGCGGTTGGACACTGCGGTTGCCGTTCCGGCGACCACAGCGGTGCGGGCTACGCCGCGAATTAGACCAGGCATGTGTGTTCTCTTCCCTGTCTCGTGGCCGGGCCCCCGAGGAGGGCCCCGGGAACCGGCCCCGGCCCCGTCGGTTTCGAGGGGGCCATGAGGGGCTGCACGGGAATCCGCCCTAGTGTTCGACGGTTCGCGCATCTCTCCGGCCATTGCACCATTCGGGAGAACGTCATGCACCTCGGATCGGCGGGGCCCGTGCGGGGTGCGCGGGGCGGTAGCCCGAGCGTGTGACACGGTCGTACGAAAGGGGTGCTGCCCGGCGTGCCGGTGCCCGCGCCGGGGGATCCGGAGTGCTTTCGTCTGGTGCTCCGTGACACGGCGGTCGGTTTCCCGTCGGCTCACCTCCCGCGGGCGGCAACCCAGTCCACATGCCGAAGGAGGGATCGTGACAGGCACGTTCGACGTGGGCTCCGCAGTCGCGTCCGCGCAGCTTCTCAAGGGACAGAGGGCGCTGGTGACCGGGGCCGACTCGGGCATCGGCCTGGCCACTGCCGTCGCCCTCGGCCGGGCCGGAGCGGACGTGGTGGTCAACTACGTCTTCCCCGGCTTCGCCACCGGGGGCTGAACACCCGTACGGGACCGTGCCCCGGCAGGGCGTCCCGCCGCCCTGCCGGACCGGCCGTCCCCGGCTCGCGGCATCCCCTCCAGACCCCGCCACCCGGCGTGGCAGACCCTTGAGGCACACATGCTCAGCACAGCCGTCCAACTGGCGAACACCCCGCCCCAGATGCTTCCGGCACGAGGATTGATGGCCTTCACCCTGGCCGCGCACATCCTTCTCGTCCCGTTCGGGGTGGCCCTTCCGTTCATCACGCTGCTCATGCACCACCGCGCGCTGCGCCGCAACGATGCCGTTGCCCTCAAGCTCGCCCGGCGCTGGTCGGCGGTGATGGCCGTGCAGTTCGCCATCGGGGTGGTCACCGGAACCGTGTTGTCGTTCGAGTTCGGTCTGTTGTGGCCCGGGATGATGGGGCGCTGGGGCGACGTCTTCGGTCTGGGGTTCGGCGTCGAGGCGTGGGCCTTCTTCCTGGAGGCGGTGCTGATCGCCATCTATCTGTACGGATGGCGCCGACTGAAGCCCTGGACGCACTTCTGGCTGGGCGTGCCGCTGCCGCTCGCGGCCCTCATGGGGGCGTTCGGCATCATCGCGGCCAACTCGTGGATGAACACGCCGCAGGGCTTCACCCTCGATGCCCAGGGGCGCGTGGTCGAGGTCGACGTACGGCAGTCCATCTTCACCCCGATGTTCGGACCGGAATACTGGCACTTCGTCGTCGCGATGTTCATGACGGCCGGCTACGTCGTCGCCGGCGTGTACGCGGCCGGCTGGCTGCGCGGCCGGCGGGACCGCTACCACCGGCTCGGCTTCACCCTGCCGTTCACCGTCGCCGCGGTCCTCACGCCCGTCCAATTCGTGATCGGCGACTCCACCGCGCGTGCCGTCTTCCACAAGCAACCGATCAAGTTCGCCGCCACGGAGATCGTCTGGAACACCGACACGCACGTGCCGGAGTACATGTTCGGGCGGTTGAACAGCGACGGGACGATCTCCGGCGGGCTGAAGATCCCCCAACTGGACTCGATCCTCGCCGGCTTCAAACCCAGCACCCGGGTGATCGGGCTGACGTCCGTGCCCGCCTCGGACCGACCCACCGCCCTTCAGGCGACCATCGCCCACTGGGCCTTCGACATCATGGTGACCATCGGCAGTCTGCTGATCCTGCTGGCGCTGTGGTACGGCTGGTGCTGGCTGCGCCGCCGGGACCTGCCGCGCAGCACCTGGTTCTTCCGCTGCGCCGCCGCTGCCGGGGTCGCCTGCCTGATCACCGTGGAATGCGGCTGGATCACCACGGAAGTCGGCCGCCAGCCCTGGATCGTCTACCAGCAGATGCGGGTCTCGGAGGCCGTGACGGGTACCCGGGCGGGAGCGCTGTGGGCGATGCTCGGCATCGTCGTGGTCGTGTACGTGGCCGTGTTCGGAGCGTTCCTCGCCGTCGTACTGAAGATGCGCACCCGGTGGAGAGCGGCCGACGAGGGCTCCGAGGACGTGCTCGGAGCCCTGCGGCCCGAGGCCGACACACCCTACGGGCCCAGGAGCGAGCCCGCGGCCACGGTCTCCGGGACGGCGCCCGGTGACGGACCGGACCGCACCACCGGGGGTGCGCGATGATGGCCGACCTCATCGCCTGGGTCATGGTGCTCGCCGTCGCCGCGTACGCCTGCGGTGGGGGAACCGACTACGGCGCCGGGTTCTGGGACCTCACCGCGGGGGGCGCGGAGCGGGGCGCACGCCCCCGGTGGCTGATCGACCACGCCATGGCGCCCGTGTGGGAGGTCAACAACGTCTGGCTGATCTTCGTCTTCGTCGTGATGTGGACCGGCTTTCCGACGTTCTTCCAAGCCGTCTTCGCCGCCCTGTGGCTGCCGCTGGCCCTCGCAGCGGTGGGCCAGGTGCTGCGGGGCGCGGGGTTCGCCCTGCGCAAGCCGACCCGGCGACTGGCCAGGCGACGCGTCTACGGCGCGGTGTTCGCCGTCGCCTCGCTGCTCACGCCGTTCTTCCTCGGGGCGGTGCTCGGCGGCATCGCCTCCGGTCGGGTGGCGGTCGGTACTCCGGCCTCCGCGGACGCCTGGGCCAACCCGACCTCGATCCTGGTGGGTCTGCTGGCCATCGCGGCCACCGCGTTCCTCGGGGCGGTGTTCCTGTGTTCCGACGCCCGACGGTTCGACGCGGCGGACCTCGTCGACTACTTCCGGCTGCGGGCCGTCCTCGCCTTCGCCGCCGTGGTCCTCCTCGCGCTGATCGCCCTGCCCGTCACCCACGACGACGCCACGTACGTCTGGGAGGGCCTCACCGGCGGCCTCGGCCTGCTGGTGGTCATCCTGGCGGCCGTCTGCGGTCTGGCGACGGTACTGCTGCTCGTCCGCCGCTCCTACCGCTGGACCCGCCACACCTCGGTCGCCACGGTCGCGCTGACCGTCTGCGGCTGGGGCTTCGCCCAGCGGCCGTACCTGCTACCCACCTCGCTGAAGGTGGCCGAGGCGGCCGGAGCCCCGCACACGCTGCGCTGGCTGGTCTTCGTCACCGTCATCGCGGTCGTGCTGGTCGGTCCGGCCCTGGTCCTGCTCTACCGGCTCGACACCATGGGTGAACTGGAGCCGCTCACCGACGCCGACACGCAGGCGGCGCGAGCCCCCGGGGACACCACGTAGCGGTGGGTCGATGTCCCGGGCCGGTCGTCAGCGCATCCGATCGAGGAGGTGGTCACCGACCCGAAGGGTGTTGGCGATGGCGGTCAGTGACGGGTCCACCGCACCGATGCCGGGGAAGAAACTCGTGTCCACCACGTAGAGGTTGTCGAGGTCGTGGGCCTTGCAGTCGGTGTCCGCGCCGAACTCCTCTGCCGTCCCGTTCCCCGCCGCCGCCCGCTCCGGTGCCGATGATGATGACGTCGAATTGCTGCTCGCCGGCCATAGGGAGGCCCCGCTTCCAGGAGTCGAGTCGTCGACTGTCCTCGCCGTGGCGCGCACGGAGGGCCGTGGGAGCGGGCGCGCCCATCGAACGCACGTATGAGGACTTTCCCGCCCGTCCGAATGTCTGTCGGGAGGCCGTCACCTCCCGGATCCAGTCGGCGAGGGACGCCAACCACGGAGCGCGGTCCTCGTCGTCGAGCGGCCGGCCGGAAGCCATTTTGGCGCTGTTCGCGGCCGAGTGGAAGTCGTCGCCCTCCGCGAAGGGCACCGCGAGCCGGTCCGCGAGCAGGCGCCCCACGGTGGACTTCCCCGATCCCGCGACGCCCATCACCACCACGACCGGTGGCACGGAGGCCGGCTCCACTGCGCTCCTCCCGGATTCGTCCGTCCCGCCCGAGCTGCCGACGGTAGGGCACCCCCGGTCCGGCGCGCTGCGCGACCGGCCGAACACCACCTCGGCCGGCACGGTCGGCGTTCGACAGGCCACTGACGGACGGCAGCCTCCCTACGATGGTCCGTCCGCAGCCGGACCGAGCACGACGAGGGTGTCGCCCTCGGACGGGGCGGCCGGCCGCGATGCGGTCGTCGGCTCCAGCCTGCCGTCGCCGCTCACCACGAACAGGGTGTCGTGCCCGGGTGGAACCGGATCGGAAGCCGGCCGCACCAGGAAGCGCGCGCCCCGCCGGTGGCGGTCCGCGAGGTTGTGCCGGGCCAGTGCACCACCGAAGAGGACGCCGCTGCCCGTGTACGGGGCGACCACGCCGTACTCGGCGTGCGGGGGCCCGACCCGGTAGACGCTGCCCTCGACGCTGTCCCGCACCATGACCGAGGCCAGCGCGTTGAAATCGTCGTCGTTGGTCAGCAGGTACACGGCTGTGACCCCCTCCAACCGCGCCTGGGGATTGGTGGCCGTCGCCAGGAGCTCCCCGTCGGCCAGTTCGATCCCCGCCTCCTCGATCCTCTGCCGCTCCACCTCGCGACCCGCCCACATGAGGACGTCGAGCCCCGCGGCCGCCAGGGCCTTGCCCAGGTCGATCGTCCACGGGTCGCCCCCGACCAGGAGGGGGCGGGTACGGGCCGATCTGACCGCTCCGAGTCGTCGGGCCACGGGCGACGCGGTGAGCGCGTACAGGACGACCGTGCCGACGATGACGAGGAAGGTGACCGGGAGGATCTTCGAGGCCCCCTCCAGTCCCTGGTCGACGAGGGTGGCGGCGAAGACGGAGGCGGTGGAGGCCGCGACGATGCCACGGGGGGCCATCCAGCCGACGAATCCCCGCTCCCCACCGGTCAGGCCCGCCTTCCCGGTGGCTGCGAAGGCCACGATCGGTCTGACGATCAGGACCAGGACCGCGATGAGGGCGAGCGTCGGAAGCAGCACGGGGGTGAGGGACGCCGGGGTGACGGTGGCGGAGATGGAGACGAACAGGATCCCGGTGATCAGCTGGACCAGCGTTTCGAAGAAGGGGCGGCGGGCCGGCATGTCGAGCCCGCGGATGTTGGCGACGACGAGGCCCGTGATGATCGCGGCGATGAGTCCGGTGTCGTCGCGGACGACATCGCAGCCCGCCGACACGGCGATCACCACGGCCAGTTGCGCCAGGGTGCCGAGCATCTCCCCGACCCGGAGCACCCGCAGCGTCAGCCAGAGCAGCGCCACTCCCACCGCCCCGCCGACCAGCCCGAGGGCCAGACTGATCAGGAACTGGCCCAGCTGGTACCCCTTGCCGACGTGCACACCGTTCGACGAGGCGATGGCCTGGAAGACGAGTGCCCCCAGGATGCCGCCGATCGGGTCGATCAGCGTCCCTTCCCAGATCAGGATGCGTCGCACCTTGTCCGACGGTCGTACGTATTCGAGCAGCGGGCCCACGACCGTCGGCCCCGACACGACGAGGATGACACCCAGCATCGACGCGGTGGTGACCGGCATGTTGAACAGCACCACGGAGAGGCCGCAGATCGCCCCGGCGGTGACCAGCACGCCGAGCACGATCAGCCAGCCCACGGTGCTCCGGGTCCGGCCGGTGAGGTGGCGCAGGTCGAGTCCCAGCCCGGCGTCGTAGAGGATCACCGCCACGGCCAGGGACACCAGGGCGGAGAAGTCCTGCCCCGCCAGCTCGTTCGGATCGACGAGGTCGGTCAGGGCGCCGGCGGTGAAGCCGACCGGGAGCAGGAGGACCAGCGCCGGCACGCGGAGCTTGCTCGCCACGATCTGCGAGCCGGTGGCCAGTACGACGGTCAGCGCGATGCCCAGGAGGACCTCGTCGCCGGTCACGCCCGCTTCCCTCCGCCGCGGGAGCCGGGGCGCTCGGGCGAGGTCACGGCGTTCCCCACGGGCTCATACCCCAGCGGAGCACGTGGCGCTCACCCGGCTCCAGCCTGATCAGACCGGTACCGGTGCGGAAGTCGTACGCCGTGCCGTCCACGGACTCGCGACCGACCGGCAGGCCCTGCTCGTCGGTCCGCAACCAGTGCCGGGCGGGGGCGGTGAGCAGCGCCGCGTCCACCGGATCGGTACCGACGGTCAGGTAGGGGTGTTGGCCCACCCCGTACGGGGCCGCCGTACCGCCCGTGTTGACACCGGTGAGGGTCACGTCGAGGCCCGCCGACCCCAGTGCGTACGCGGCACGGACCGGCGCGCGACGCTGGTCGACCGGCGCGGTCACGGCGCGGTCACGGCACATCGGTGGGCGCGGAGGCCGAGAGGTCGGCTTCGGCCTCGGTGATCTCCTCGTGGGGAATCCGTACGGAGGCCACCAGACGCCCGTCGTGCTTGCGTACCGCAGCCGCGACCTCACGGGCCCAGACGTTCTCCACGAGCAGGGCCACGGCCGTGGTCCCGTTGTCCATCAGGGCTGCGACCTCGTCGACGCGCTCGACCCCGACGAGTCCCAGGGTGCGGCGGGCCACGACATCGGCGGCAGCGTCCCGCAGATCCTGGATGCCGGTGATCTCCACCCGTTCCACCGCGCCGGCCGCGTCCTTCATCACCACCAGGGCGTCCAGGATGCGGACGTCATGGTGCCGTTCGACCGCTTCGATGGCCTGGAGGACGGGATCGGGTGGACGCGTGCCGGGAAGGGAAAGGACGATCAGGTCGACGGGCCCGAGTTCGGCCATGACGAGGCTCCCCTCGTGGGTACGCGGTACGCGGTTCCCCCGTTCGTGGCGGGCTTCGCGCTGATACCTCCATGGTTCTTCAGTTCCGCGGACCGCACCAGCCCGCGGTCGGTGGCCAGGCCGGGCCACGGACCGAGGGGCCCGACAGGCCCTTCCTGGGGACCGACCGGCCCATGCGCACCGCGTCCCCGCTGGGCCAGCCTGACGGTGACCCGTACTGGACGAGAGAGCGAGACCGGAAGAGAAGGGCGACGTCATGAAGGCACTCGTCTTCCACGGCCCGGGACAGATCTCCTGGCAGGACGTTCCGGACCCGAGCATCAAGGACGCAGCCGACGCTATCGTCCGCATCGACGCCGTCACCCTCTGCGGCACCGACCTGCACATCGTCAAGGGCGACGTGCCCGAGGTGACCGCCGGCCGCGTACTGGGCCACGAGGCGGTCGGCACCGTCGTCGAGACGGGCGGCGACGTCCGCAGCGTGCGGCCCGGCGACCGGGTGCTGATCTCCTGCATCTCCTCGTGCGGTCGCTGCCGGTTCTGCCGCGAGGGCCGCTACGGCCAGTGCCGCGGAGGCGGCGGCTGGGTGCTGGGCCACACGATCGACGGCACCCAGGCCGAGTACGTCCGGGTGCCGTTCGCCGACCTGTCCGTACACCCGCTGCCCAGCGCCGTCGACAGCTTCGACGCCGTGCTGCTCGCCGACATCTTCCCCACGTCGTACGAGGTGGGGGTACTGAACGGCAACGTGCGGCCCGGCGACACGGTCGTCGTGGTGGGCGCGGGCCCCATCGGACTGGCAGCCGTGGTCACCGCCCAGCTGTACAGCCCCGGCCGGATCATCGCCGTCGACCTGGCCGAGCCGCGGTTGGCCGCTGCCCGCGCGCTGGGTGCGGACGCGACGGTGAGCGCCGACCAGGAGCCCGAGCAGCTGGTCGAGGACCTGACCGACGGGCTGGGCGCGGACGTCGTCATGGAGGCCGTCGGTGTGCCGGAAGCCTTCGAGATGTGCACCCGCATGGTCCGTCCCGGCGGTCGCGTCGCGAACATCGGCGTCCACGGCAAGCCGGCGACCCTCCACCTGGAGGACCTGTGGATCAAGGACGTCACGCTCACCACCGGGCTCGTCGACACCTCCTCGACGCCGATGCTGCTGCGCATGATGGCCGCCGGGCGGCTTCCGTCCGCTTCACTGGTCACCCACCGCTTCGAGCTCGATCAGATGGAGGAGGCCTACGACGTCTTCTCCCGCGCCGCGGAAACCGGTGCCCTCAAGGTGGCACTGGGCGGCCCCCAGCACAACGTCATGGCCGTTCCTGCCCAGGGGAAGTGAATGCGATGACCAGGACCACGCCCAAGCAGGCCCCCGCCACGGAAACCGGCCGTACCGACCTCGGACGGCGGATCGCCACCCGGCGCGCCGAACTCGGACTCACCCGCGAACAGGTGGGACAGCGCTGCGGGGCCGACGCCTCGTACATCGCCTACCTGGAGGAACGGTCCGCCAATCCGGGCAGCGGCTCCCTCGTACGCCTCGCCGACGCCCTTGAGACCACCGTCGCGGAGCTGACCGGTGCGACGACGGAGGAACCCCCCGGCCGGGCATCGGCGCGGTCGGACGCCGAGCTGGTCGACATGAGCGACGCGGAATGCCGACGGCTGCTGTCGACCCACGGGATCGGCAGGATCGCCGTCTTCACCCCGGAAGGGCCCGGGATCTTCCCGGTCAACTACGTCGTGGCCGGGAACGACATCGCCTTCAGGACCTCCGGAGCAGCGCTGCTCGCCCGGGCCGCCGGTACCGAGGTGGCCTTCGAGGTCGACCACATCGACGATGCGACGAGGCAGGGTTGGAGCGTCCTCGCCGTCGGTCGGGTCGTGGGCGTGACGGACGGCGCGGCCGTCCGGCGCCTGGACGCCGTGGCCCGTTCCCTGCCCTGGGCCGGTGGCAACCGCACCCACTGGATGTCGATCACCCCCACCCGGATCACCGGGCGCCGCGTGGTGCACCGGTGAGCGCGCTGCGAGCCGTCGTCCTCGATACCGACGGGGTGCTGCTCGATTCGGCGGTCTTCCACGCCACGGCGTGGAAGACCGCCTTCGACGGCTGCCTGGACGCATGGGCGGTCGGCACAGGGCGGCAGCAGCCGTTCGACGCCGACCGCGAGTACCGGGAAATCGTCGACGGGAAACCCCGCTACGACGGGGCGAGCGCCCTCCTCACGGCCCGCGGGCTCGATCTGCCACCGGGCAGTCCCCATGATCCGCCGGGCTGTGCCACCGTGTGGTCGGTCGCCGCCCGCAAGGAGCAGGAGTTCGCGCGAACCCTGCGGACCCGGGCCGTCGACCCGTTCGGTGACGTGGCGCCCGCGCTGGCCGCCCTGCGGGACTTGGACGTACGGTGCGCCGCTGTGTCGGCCTCCCGGCACGCCCGCCCGCTACTGGAAGCGGCCGGGCTCCTCGAACTGTTCGACCTCGTGGTGGACGGGACCGACGCCGCCCGCCTCGCCCTGCCGGGCAAACCCGATCCGGCCCTGTTCCTCGAAGCGGCCCGGCGCCTGGGGGCCGCACCCGGCCGCACGGCCGTAGTGGAGGACGCCCTCGCCGGCGTGGAGGCGGGTCGGCGCGGGCACTTCGGCCTGGTGGTGGGCATCGACCGGACCGGGGACCCCGACAAGGGCCCGGCCCTGCGCGCGCACGGCGCCGACGTGGTGGCGGCCGACCTGAGCGCGCTGCCGGAGCTGGTCCGCGGAGCCGGGTCATGACCTCGACGTGGACCTGGGAGTACGACGCGTACGACCCCAAGACGGAACGGTTGGTCGAGGCCCTGTGCACCCTCGGCAACGGCAGGTTCGCCACCCGCGGCGCAGCCCCCGAGGTGTCCGCCGACGCCGTGCACTACCCGGGGACGTACGTGGCCGGCTGCTACGACCGGCTCGTCTCGGACCTCGCCGGGAAACAGGTCGAGAACGAGGACATGGTCAACCTGCCCGACTGGCTGCCGCTGCGCTACCGCTGCCTGCCCGACGGCGCAACACCGGGGGACTGGCTGACCCCGGACGCCCCGGAACTGCGCCACTACCGGGTCCTGCTCGACCTGCGCGCCGGCACCCTGACCCGGCGCATGGAGTTCCGGGACGGGGCCGGCCGGCGCCTCGGCGTCACCCACGTCCGCCTCGTGCACATGGGCGACCCGTACCTCGCCGCACAGCGGACAACCTTCCGCGCGTACGGCTGGCGCGGGGCGATCGAGGTGTGCTCCGGCCTCAACGGCGACGTCACCAACGGCGGCGTCGAGCGGTACCGCGACCTCGACGGACGCCACCTCACCGGCCACAGCACGGGCGTCGAGCCGGACGGCGTCGCCTGGCTCTCTTGCCGGACCTCCTCGTCGCGGATCGGCATCGGCCTCGCCGTCCGGACCACGACCCGGCCCCTCGCCCCCAGCCGGATCAGCTGCACGCCCACCGGCACGCTCCAGACCTACCGGCTGCGGCTCACCCCCGACCGCCCGGCCACCGTCGTGAAGACGGCCGCCCTGCGCACCTCCCTGGACCGGCCCGCGGGCGACCCGGTGTCCCTCGCCGTCGAACACGCGACCCGGGCTCCCGCGTTCCACATGCTGCTCGCAAGCCACCGTTCGGCATGGGAACGACTCTGGACGCAGGGCGAGTTGCAGGTACCGGGCGCCGAGGGCCGGATCCTGCGGCTCCATCTCTTCCACCTCCTGCAGACGCTCTCCCCGCACACCGCGGAACTCGACGCGGGCGTGCCCGCCCGCGGGCTGCACGGGGAGGCGTACCGCGGTCACGTCTTCTGGGACGAGTTGTTCGTCATGCCCTACGTCACCCTGCACTTCCCGGAGGTGGCCCGGGCCCTGCTCATGTACCGGCACCGGCGCCTGCCGGCCGCCCGGGACGCAGCCCGCCGTGCCGGCGGCCGGGGCGCGATGTTCCCCTGGCAGAGCGGCAGTTCGGGACACGAGGAGACGCAGACCCTGCACCTCAACCCCCGTTCGGGCCGCTGGCTGCCCGACCACTCGCACCTCCAGCGGCACGTCGGATCGGCCATCGCCCTGAACGTGTGGCGCTACGGACGCACCACCGGGGACCTCGGCTTCCTGCACGGCCCGGGAGCGGAGCTGCTGCTGGAGATCGCCCGCCACTGGGCAGGAGCCGCGGTGTTCGACGAAGCGTACGGGCGCTACCGCATCCGCGGCGTGCTGGGCCCGGACGAATACCACGACGCCTACCCCGATGCGGACGCCCCCGGCATCGACGACAACGCGTACACCAACGTGACCGCCGCATGGGTCCTGGCGCGCGGTCTCGAACTGATCGGGACCTTGCCGGCCGCCCGGCGCGAGGAACTCCTGGGCAGCCTCGACCTCGACCGCGAGGCGCTCGACCGCTGGGAGGACGTCTCCCGCCGCCTGTACGTGCCGTTCCACGCCGGAGTCATCAGCCAGTTCGAGGGGTACGGCGACCTGGACGAGCTGGACTGGGAGGCGTACAGCGACCGGTACTCCGACATCCGCAGGCTCGACCGGATCCTGGAAGCCGAGGGCGATACGGTCAACCGCTACCAGGCGTCCAAGCAGGCCGACACGCTGATGCTCGGTTACCTCTTCCGGCCGGCCGAGCTCCAGGACCTGTTCGCCCGTCTCGGCTACCGCCTTGACGATGCGCTGTGGCGGGCGACCGTCGCGTACTACCTGCGGCGGACCAGCCACGGATCGACGCTCAGTAGCGTGGTCCACGGCTGGGTCCTGGCGCGCGGCGGAGGGGAGGACGCCTGGCGGTACTGCAAGGAGGCCCTGCTCAGCGACGTGTCCGACATCCAGGGCGGCACCACCGGCGAGGGGATCCACCTCGGCGCGATGGCCGGCACCCTGGACCTCGTCGAACGCGGGCTCACGGGCCTGGAGGCCAGCGCGGAGGGACTCCGCGTCGACCCCGTACCCCTGCGGGAGATCCCGCGCCTGTCGTTCACGTTCTGCTACGGCGGCCACCACGGCATCCGCATCCGCGTACTGCCGGGGCGGCTGGCCGTGAGCGTCCCCGACTCCGTCCACGGCCCCGTCCCCCTGGTCCTGTCAGGAGAACGGCAGGTCACCGTCGAGCCGGGTACGCAGCACTGGTTCCACCTGGCCTCCGGACGACCCGCCCGGGCCGCGAGCGCGCGCCGACCCTCCAGGGCCGAATGGTCCCGGCAGGACCCCGATGGCCCCATGCGGCCGGCCCACCGCACGGCGGACAGTGGAACCGACGCGCCGCGCACACCCGACAGGACCGACTCGAGGAGCAGACCATGAGCACGAAGAGAGTCCTGGTCGCCTACGGCAGCAAGCACGGCGCGACCGCCGGGATAGCGCGGGAGATCGGCGAGTCGCTGCGCGAGGACGGCCTGGACGCCGTCGTCGTCGCGGCCGACGAGGTCACCGACGTCCGCGACTACGACGCGGTCGTCCTCGGGGGCGCCCTGTACGCCGGGCACTGGAACAGCGAGGCCGCCCGTTGCGCCCAGCGCAACGAGGAGGACCTGCGTCACCGCCCGGTCTGGCTCTTCAGCAGCGGCCCCCTCGACGCCAGCGCCGAGGAGAAGGACATCCCGCCGGTCCCGTCCGTCGCCCGTGAGATGCAGAAGCTCGGTGCCCGCGAACACGTCACCTTCGGCGGCAGCGTCACCGCCGCCACCCCCGGCCTGATCACCAAGGCCCTCCTGCACCAGGGCAAGGGCGGCGACTACCGCAACCCGGACCGCATCCACGCCTGGGCCCACCACATCGCCTCCGAACTCACCTCCGCCGCTTGACCCTCGCGGTGATCCCCCGTGAGGAGGTACGCCATGAACCACAGGAGCCCACCGAACCCGTTGCGCCGAGCGGCCGACCGGACGCGCAGGTGGTGGCACGCCGCACTCTTCCTCGGCCTCCTCGCCGCGATCGGTTGCGGCGTGGCGGCCGGCCTCGCCGCCTGGAACGCGGACAGCCGTGCCGCCCGGGAACAGGCTGCCCACCTGCACCGGATCACCGCCACGACCGTCGCGGATGCGGAACGCCGCCTGGGCGGACGCGTCTCCGGTGGCCCCGAGGCCACCGCGCGGGCCGTCTGGCAGTACCCGGCAGCCACCCGGCACACCGGCACGCTCGCGGTCCCCGCCCAGACCCCGGCGGGCAGGACGGTGCAGGTATGGGTGGACGATGCGGGCCGCGAGGCCCAGGCGCCGCGCAGCGGGAACGACATCGCCGTGTCCGCCTTCGCGGCCGGCACCTGGGCCGCAGGCCTGATCGCGCTCGCAGCCACGGGCGTGGTCCACCTCGGACTGCACCAGCTCGACGCCCGCGCCCTCGATGCGTGGGAACGCGACTGGGCACGGGTCGAACCCCGCTGGTCCGGCCGGCTCCGCAGCGGACCGGGAGCCGAAGACGACTGAGGCCGGTGGCCGGCACGATCGCGGGTACCCCGCTCCCCACTGGATCTCTGCCCCCACCACCGGAGCTCTGCCCTCACCGGATTTCTAGCACGTCCTGGGCGGGGCGACGGGGGGTCGCAGGCCCCTGAGGGCCGTAACCGAACCGGATGACCATGTGGACGTGGCCCATCGCGCCGCTCGGGTCGCGGACCGCCCAGCGCAGTTCGGGCCACTCCAGGGGCTGTGAGGTCATGGAGGTGACGAGGCCGTCGAGGGTGGCTTGGAGCAGGACGCGTTGCAGGGCCTGGCCGGCCTTCATCCAGTCGGTCGGGGTGTCGTCCGTGGTGCCGAGCAGAGCGATGTGCGGATGCTTTTCGAAGGGGGCCGACTCACGGTTCGGTACCGGGCGCCACGCGCCGAAGTCCCGGACGGGAGCGGTCATCCCGGACTGGTGGGGACCGAAGGCGTACGTCGGGATGCCTTCCGTCGCGGGACCCTCGCCGGGCTCGCCCGTGCGGATCCAGGCGGCGGTCTCATCGCGCAGGGGGCGGTTCAGGGCCTCGCCGTACTCGGAGTCGTGGACGAGGTCGAGTACGGCCTCGGTGTGCCAGGCGTCCGGCATGATCAGCCTGCACCCTTCGAGCAGGGCGGCGGCGCGCAGTTCGTCCTGGAGGGCGGCCGGGATCTCCTCGTCGGTGAAGGGGAAACGGCTGGTGTGCCGGCGTCGCAGCGCGGGGTGGAAGACGGCGAGGTCGCGTTCCGCGGCAGCCGGGTCCCGCAGGCGTACCTCGGCGAGCAGCCACGGGTCGTCCGGATCGGGCAGGATCCGGACGTCCGGTTCCCGCCCCGCCTGTACGGCGGCCACTCTGAGGTTGAACAGGGCGGCGGCGCATCCGAGGTGGAGCGCTCGGAGGTTCGGGTCGGCCTGCGGCATGGTGCGCGTGGGGTCGCCGTACAGCTCGATCGTGTCGCTGTCCGTGTGGAAGACGAACTTCCACGGCTGGGCGTTGTGCATGGACGGCGCGGTAACGGCGTCCTCGACCAGGGACACCACGGCCTTCGCGTCAAGGGGCTGTGCGGACATGGTCGCGTCCTGTCTGTGCGGGCCGGTCGTGGGCGCTGACCGGAACGGTGACGTGGATCCAGGGTCGCCGCGGTGGCGTGCACGGCGAGAGGGGCCGAGAGGCCCTCAGTCGGCCCGACCGTCCCCGTACTGCCCTTGGGGCCAGATCGTGCGGTCGGGTTCCGCACCACCCATGTCGAGACGGAACGGCGGGTACTCGTCCGTCATCAGGGCCGCGTACGCGGCAACGCGCAGTACCCACCGGTTCAACCCCACCACCAGGTCGAAGAGGTCACGTGGGTACTTTTCGGTGAAGGCCAGCGTCACCACGGCGATGAGGGCCAGCAGGGAGATCAGTCCGCCGCCCCACCAGCCGGCGCGCGGGGAACCCGCGAAGAAGCTGATGATCAGGTAGTGCGGGATCGCCAGCAGCCACCACTTGAACAGCACCAGCGGTCGCGAGAGACGTTCCGGGTAGGCGACGTCGAGGCCTGCGGGGTAGTCGGGTTCCGGGCCGAGGCTGAACGGTGGGTACCGGTCGGTGCCGAGGGCGCCGTACGCGTAGAACCCGACCCGCCACGACCAGCGGAGCACGCCGACGTTGAACTCGAACAGGCCCCGCGGGTAGCGCTCGGTGAACAGGATCGCGAAGAAGGCGATCACGCTCACCACGAAGAAGGCGATCCACAGGAAGCACAGCACGATGTAGTGCGGGATCGCGAGGATCCACTTCACCAGCCACAGCCAGCGTGACAGCGGACTGTCGAGGTCGGCCCTCACCGTGACTGAGCGGTACGAAGGAACATTGGTCGACATCGTTGCGTCACCATCCCGTGTCCGGGCGTCGTGCACGTCCCGGTGTGCCGGTGTTCCGGGCTGCCGGGTGCTCTTGGTTCCGGTCGGTCGCGGCCGGTGGTCCCGAAGGCAGCCGTTGACCTCGTGCTCCTCCATCATCCGCGCCGCGCGCACCGCACTCCAGTCGGGACCGGCCGGATGCCGCACGCCGCGTCACTCCCGCGTCACTCCCGCGCCAGGGTCCTTCGGCCCCGTGCTGCTCGTCCCGCGGGACGACGACGACCAGGGGAGCGAGGACTGACCGGCACCCGGCCCCGTCAGTGCTCGCCCCTCTCGTGTTCGTGCACCTCCGCTGCGATGACGGCCGCCTGGACGCGCCGTTCCACGCCCAGCTTGCCGAGCAGCCGGGAGATGTGGTTCTTGACCGTTTTCTCCGACAGGTACAGCTCCTTCGCGATCTGCCGATTGGTGAGCCCGTCACCGATGAGGTCCAGAACCGACCGCTCGCGCTCGGTCAGCCCCTCCAGCCGCGCGTCCTCGGGCGGTTTCGCCGCCGGCGGGTCCCTCAACGAGCGGATCAGCCGAGCCGTGGTCGCCGGGTCGAGCATGGACTGACCCGTCGCGACCGTCCGCACGGCCGCCACCAGGTCCGCCCCCTTGATCTGCTTGAGGACGTAGCCGGCCGCACCGGCCATGATCGCGTCGAGCAGGGCGTCCTCGTCGTCGAACGACGTCAGGATCAGGCACGCCAGGTCCGGCATGCGTGAGCGCAGTTCGCGGCAGACCGTGATCCCGTCGCTCTCGGGCAGCCGGACGTCGAGCACCGCGACAGTGGGACGCAGCGCGGGTCCGCGGGCCAGCGCCTGGTCGGCGGTCGCGGCCTCGCCGACCACCGCGATGTCTGGTTCCGCATCGAGGAGGTCGTGCAGACCGCGACGGACCACCTCGTGGTCGTCGAGGAGGAAAACCCTGATGGGCGCCTCGATGGAGGTGCTCGCTGCGTCGGACATCTGCACCCCTGTGGTCGGTCCGCTGGGCACGTGCCTCGTACGCATTGTCTCAGGGGGAGGCCCCGACGCACGCTGTGCCGGGGAGCCGGGCCCGGCCCAGGGGTCAGGCCGCCGTGCCGGTCGCGCCTTCAAGGTCGATGCGCACGTCCACCACGCCCTCGACCGCCCGCATCGCGCGCACCAGCAACGGCACCAGGGAGCGGTCCCGGAGCGGTCCCCGAAGGGTGACGACGCCGTCCAGCACCGAGAACTCCACCTGGAGCGGCGGCGTCGCCTCCGCGAGGACGATCCGACTGATCTCCTCTTCCAGTTCCTCGTCCGGGCGCAAGAACACCTTCAGCAGGTCGCTGCGGCTCACGACGCCTTCCAGCATTCCGACCTCGTTGACCACCGGCAGCCGCTTGACACCCTTGCGGGCCATGATGCGCGCGGCCTCGGCGATCGTGGCGTCCGGGTGCACGGTGACGGCAGGGCTGGACATCAGTTCCTCGGCCAGGACGGCACCTGCCTTGGACGCCTCGTCGTACTGCTCGGGCAGCTGCGGATCTTCCCGCCGGAACTCCTCCTTCGGCAGGAGATCGGCCTCCGAGACGACGCCCACGACGCGTCCCTCGCCCTCCAGCACCGGCAGGGCGCTGACCTTCCATTGGTGCATCAGCTCGACGATCTCCTTGTAGGAGGCCTCACGGCCGATGGCGATGGCGGTGTGCGACATGACGTCACTGACGGTGTACTGCGGCACGGGCATGGCCGACTCCTCGGGGGACGATCGGTGGGGACGTGGTGCTCACACGGTGCTTCCGCTGCCGTAGGGGGCGTACAGGTCGAGCAGGCGTACGCGTGCCGCGTGCAGGCGGTGCGCCAGGACCTGGGTCACCCAGTTGCCGATGGCGGACCCGAAGGCCGGGTCGTCGTCCATCAGCTTCCGCACGGTGGCGGCGTCGAACTCGTACGCACGTACGGGCGTCATGGCTTCGGCGCCCAACTGCCACCGGTGCGGCGTGATCATCCACGACCAGCCGACCAGTTCGCCGGGGCCGAGGCTCTCGACCACCGCGGGCTGACGGCCGGGCACGTGGAGGTCCAGGGTGACGACGCCGGACTTCACGATCCAGAACCGGTCGGCCAGGCCTCCTTCGTTGAACAGGCGGAAGCCCTCCGCGAAGTTGACCTCGCGGGCTTGCTCCATCAGGTGGGCGCGGTACTCCGCGGGCAGGGCGGTGATCCGGGTGGGAGAAGGGGTGCGCATGACGGCCTCCGTTCAGGTGCGCCTTCAGTTTCCGGCTGCGGCCGGTGGCCCGGGCAGGGGCCGATCGGTCCCCGCCCGGGCCCGAACGGCCCGAACGGCCCGGACGGGCCTTTCGTCGCGCCGTCAGCGTCAGTACGGCCAGGACCAGTCCGTGATCTCCGGAAGGTCGCTTCCGTGGACCCGGATCCAGTCGTGATGGCGGATCCGCTGGTCGGACATGGCCTGGCGTAGGGCCCCGGCGCGGTCGGCGAGGCCGGGGACCCGGTCGATGACGTCCATCACGAGGCGGTAGCGGTCGAGGTCGTTGCGCACCACCATGTCGAAGGGCGTGGTGGTGGTGCCCGACTCCTTGTAGCCGCGGACGTGCAGCTGGGGGTGGCCGGCCCGGCGGTAGGCGAGCCGGTGGATCAGCCACGGATAGCCGTGGTACGCGAAGATCACCGGGGTGTTCCGGGTGAACAGGGCGTCGTACTCGACGTCCGTCATCCCGTGGGGGTGCTCTTCCCTGGGCATCAGCCGTGCGATGTCGACGACGTTGACGACCCGGACGGCCAGGGCGGGCAGGTGCTCGCGGAGCAGGGCCGCCGCGGCCAGCACCTCCAGCGTCGGGACGTCGCCGGCGCAGGCCAGCACCACGTCCGGCTCGCGCACGCCGTCGTCCGTGCCCGCCCACTCCCAGATGCCGGCGCCCCGGGCGCAGTGGGTCCGTGCCTGGGCCATCGACAGCCAGTCGAAGCAGGGCTGCTTGCCGGCGACGACCACGTTCACCTGGTCCCGGCTGCGCAGGACGTGGTCGGCCACCGCCAGCAGGGTGTTCGCGTCGGGCGGGAAATAGGCCCGCACGACCTCCGGACTCTTGTTCAGCACGTGGTCGACGAACCCGGGGTCCTGGTGGGAGAAGCCGTTGTGGTCCTGGCGCCAGACGTGTGAGGTCAGCAGGTAGTTCAGGGAGGCGATGGGGGCGCGCCACGGCAGCCCGCGGGCCGTCTTCAGCCATTTGACGTGTTGGGCGACCATCGAGTCCACGATGTGCGCGAAGGCCTCGTACGTGGAGAACAGTCCGTGGCGACCGGTGAGCAGGTAGCCCTCCAGCCACCCCTGACAGACGTGCTCGGACAGGATCTCCATGACCCGCCCGCCCCGCGCCAGGTTCCGGTCGGTGGGCTCGGTCGGCTCCTGCCACGCCTTGCCCGTGACCTCGTACAGGTCGTCGAGCCGGTTGGAGGCGGTCTCGTCGGGGCCGACGACCCGGAAGTCCCGGCTCCGTTCGGTCGCCCTCATCACGTCGGCGAGGAAGGAGCCGAGCACCCGGGTGGGTTCGTGGAGCGTGCTGCCGGGCTTGTCCACCGGCACCGCGTGGGCGTCGAGGCCGGGCAGTGGGAGGGGGCGCAGCAGCCGGCCGCCGTTGGCGTGCTCATTGGCACCGAGCCGCAGGTCACCCGTCGGCACGCACGCCAGTACCTGCGCCGTGGGACGGCCTTCGGAGTCGAAGAGCTCCTGCGGGCGGTACGAGCGCAGCCACCGCTCCAGCAGGCGCAGGTGTTCCGGGTTCTCCCGTACGGAGGCCAGCGGCACTTGGTGGGCCCGCCAGGTGCCCTCCACGGGGTCGCCGTCCACGCGGGCCGGGCCGGTCCAGCCCTTGGGGGTCCGCAGGACGATCACGGGCCACGGGCGGCGTGCGTAGTCGCCCTTGCCGGCCCGCGCCTCGCGCCGGATCTCGGAGATACGGTTCAGGGCCTTGTCCATCGTCTTGGCCATGGCCTGGTGCACGCTCCGGGGATCGTTGCCCGTGACGTACAGCGGCTCGTGCCCGTACCCGCGCAGCAGCGCGTCCAGCTCCGCCTCGGGGATCCGGGACAGGACGGTGGGATTGGCGATCTTGTAGCCGTTGAGGTGGAGGATCGGCAGGACCGAGCCGTCGCGCACCGGATCGAGGAACTTGTTCGAATGCCAGGAGGCCGCCAGCGGCCCCGTCTCGGCCTCGCCGTCGCCGATGACGCACGCGACGAGCAGGTCGGGGTTGTCGAAGGCGGCACCGTAGGCGTGGGCGAGCGAGTAGCCGAGTTCGCCGCCCTCGTGGATCGACCCCGGGGTCTCCGGCGCGACATGGCTGGGAACCCCGCCGGGGAAGGAGAACTGCCGGAACAGCTTCCGCATCCCCTCGGCGTCCCGGCTGACGTCCGGATAGGTCTGCGTGTACGAGCCCTCCAGCCAGGAGTTGGCGAGGACGGCCGGACCGCCGTGGCCCGGACCCCAGATGCACAGGGCCTCCAGAGCCCGCTCCTTGACCACCCGGTTCAGATGCGTGTGCACCAGGTTGAGGCCGGGGGAGGTGCCCCAATGGCCGAGCAGCCGGGGCTTGATGTGCTCGGGGCGCAGCGGTTCGGCCAGGAGAGGGTTGTCCATCAGGTAGATCTGACCCACGGCCAGGTAGTTCGCGGCGCGCCAGTGGGCGTCGAGCTCGGAGATCGGGTACTTCGTCATCTGCGCTCCTTCGTGCGGCAGATCGCGGCGTGCGTCGACTGAGCCGATGTCAGGACTGTGCCCCCCTGCGCGGGAGGCCGCCAGGGGAGGGCCGGCCCTCGCCGAGGGACTGTCGGCCCTTATCGCCCCCGCACTCCAGGAGCGACGCTGAAGGCCGGTGGCGCCGGTCATCCCCCGCCCGGCGCCACCCGAAGCCCTGCTCACCCACACCATGCGTCCCGCCTCGGGGCAGTACGGAGGACAGACCAGTGACCGCAACCCTCGTCGCAGGAATCGACGGATCCCCGGAGAGCCTGGCGGCAGCGGATTGGGCCGCTCGGGAAGCCGTACGCCGAGGAGCGCGACTGCACCTGGTGCACGCCTGGCTGTGGCAGCCGCTCGCCCACCCGTACGCCCCGGATCGGCAGATCGAAGCGGACCGCGCGCAGACCGTTGTGCGGGAGGCCGAAGCCGCGGTGACCGGGCAGTACCCGGACCTGGACGTATCGGCCTCCCTGGTGTCCGACGACACGGTCCCCGCTCTGCTCGGGCTCGCCGAGGAAGCCGGGATGCTGGTCATCGGCACGCGCGGCCACGGCGCCCTGCGCGGCTTCCTGCTGGGCTCGTACGGGCAGCAGGTCATCGCCGCCGCGCCGTGCCCCGTGGTCTCGGTGCGCCGTACCACCGGCGAGGTCACCCCGCCCCGGACCGGCGAGGTCGTCGTGGGCCAGCAGGGCGGGGTGGAGGAAAGCCGCGCCGTCCTCGGCTTCGCGTTCGAGGCGGCAGCCGCCCGCGGCGCGAGCGTGCGCGCCGTACGGGCCTGGAGCCTGCCGCCCGTCTACGCCTACAGCCCCACGTCCATGTGGGTCGCGGACCAGCTCGGCGGGCTGGAGCCGTACGAGAGGGCCGCCCTGGAGCAGGCCCTGGAACCGTGGCGGGAGAAGTTCCCGGACGTACCCGTCGTGGAGCAGGTGCAGATGGGCAGCGCGGGTCAGACCCTGCTCTCCGCCGCGTCCGGCGCCGACCTCCTCGTCGTCGGCCGGCGCGTACGCCACTCCGCCGTGGGCACCCGGATCGGGTCGGTGGCACACGCCGCCCTCCACCACGCGCCCTGCCCCGTGGCGGTCGTCCCGCACGACTGAGCGGAGCCGGACCGTCTCCTTCCGGGCCGTCCCTTCCGGACGGCCCGGAAGGGACGGCCGGGCGGGGGCCGGAGCCGCTCGGCCCCCGATCCATGGATCTCGGTGCCATCGCCGTGGACCTTGGTGGGCCGCGCGCCGCTGCTCTTCCCCGGTCGGTCTCGAAATCAGGGACCTTCGGCCCTGTACGGAGGGGCAACTGGTCCTTCCGGGGGACGGAATCATCCGATGAGCTGGGGAACGCACGGGGAACGGCCCGGCTCGGTGCACCGAGCCGCAGTACGAAGGGGTTGCCATGACCACTCAACTGATCGCACTGACACGTGCGGTTCACGAGGACGGTCCGGTCGCTCTTCACGGCGAGCTCGATTTCCACACCAGCTCGCAGATCGGCCCGAGACTCGTGCAGCTCGCGGGGTCGTGGGGCCCCGAGCTCACCTTGGACCTGTCCGGCCTCACCTTCTGCGACAGCTCCGGAATCGACCTGTTCGTGCGGATACACCGGCAGTGCGCCGTCAGCGGCACCCGACTGCGGCTCGTCAACGTCCCTTCCCTGATCGCCGAGTCGATGCGGGCGCTGGGCGACGACCGCGTGCTCCTGTCGTCCGGAAAGTGACCGGACGGCCCTGTCGTACGGCTGGTGAAGGGACCGTTCGGCCCTGGTGCGGGCCGGACGCGTCGAGCGAGGCTGGTGATCAAACCGAAGCAGCGGCAGGCGGACTCGAACGGAGGTGCGGACCATGGATCAAGAGGTGACGGGGCGACGGGCCGGCCCGGGCCGGACCACGGTGCCCGCCCGCCGGATGAAGCCGATCGACCGCGGTGAGGCACTCAGACTGTTGGGCACGGTGTCCTTGGGCCGGATCATCTTCACGCAGCACGCCCTGCCGGCCGTCCGACCGGTCAACCACGTCGTGGACGGCGAGAGCGTCGTCGTACGGCTCCACGACGGAGGTGCCCTCGCCTCCCTGATCTCCTCGCCCGGCACCCCGGGGGTGGTGGTCGCCTACGAAGCCGATGTGATCGACCCCGAGACGCACCTGGGCTGGAGCGTCGTGGTGACCGGCTACGCCACCCCCGTGGTGGACCCGGAGGACCTGGAGCGGTACGCGCGCTGGCTGCACCCCTGGGCGAGCCACACCGCGTCCCGAGCCCTGCGCATCACGCCCGACCTGGTCACGGGCTTCCGGCTGGTGGCGGAGCCGCCCGAGGCGATGACCGTGGGTGGCTGTTGACCGGTCACCCTCCCGAATTGCCGATCAGCGGGGCGCTCCAGACGAACTCGCTGCCTCCGGCGGCCGGCCGCTCCACGGCGAAGGTGCCGCCCAGGCTCCGGGCGCGCTCCTCCAGGTTGCGCAACCCGCTGCGGCGGCCCTGAGCCGGAACGCCCCGTCCGTCGTCGGTCACCGTGAGGACGATCTCCTCACGGGTGGCCCTTAGCGAGACGCCCACCCGGGTGGCGTCTGCGTGGCGTGCGGCATTGCTCAGCAGCTCGGTCAGGGCGGCCACGGCGTGGTCGGCCACCTGGGCGGGGACGTCGGTGTCCAGGAGCCCCTCCATGCTGAGCCGGGGCGGGTGCCCGAGCGCGGCCCCCGCCTCGCTGACCGCCCGGGCTGCGCGCGCCCTCAGGCCCGGGTCCGAGGAGTGGTCCCTGGCGCGCAGACCGAAGATCGTGGACCTGATGATCTTGATGGTCTCGTCCAGGTCGTCCACGGCCCGGCCCACCCGGTCCGCGGCGCCGTCGTGCTGGACCAGCCGCGCCGCGCTCTGCAAGGTCATCCCCGTCGCGAAGAGCCGCTGGATGGCGAGGTCGTGCAGATCGCGGGCGATGCGGTCGCGTTCCTCCAGCAGGGCGATCTGTTCGGCGTCGCGCCGTCGATCGGCCAGTTCCAGCGCCAGTGCGGCCTGTCCGGCGAAGGCCAGCAGCGGTTCCAGCTCACCTTCGGTGAACACCGGCTCGGAGGCCGACCGGGCCAGCAGGAGTACGCCGCGCCCGTCCTCGGCGGCCGTGCCGAGCGGGACGGCGACCGCGGGCCCCAGCGTCACCCGTTGCTGGGCGCTGTCGCCGTGCAGGTCGTCAGTGGCGAGGCTGACCGTGGTGACGGGGCTGCCGCCGTGGTACGCGGCCCCGGCCAGGCTGCCCTCGACGGGGACGACCAGGCCACGGCGCAGTTCGCTGCCCGGCCCGACGGACAGCTCCACCACCAGGTCGCCGGTGCCGTCGAGCGGCATGGAGATGTCGGCGAGCTCGGCGCCCGTGATCTCCCGGGCGCGGCGCGCGATGAGCTCCAGCACCGCCGGCCGCGGGCTGCCGGACAGCAGGCTGTTGGTGATCTCGGCGTTCGCCTTCAACCAGCGCTGCTGCCGCTGGGAGCCCTCGTACAGGCGGGCGTTGTCGATGGCGACCCCGGCGGCGACGGAGAGGGTGGAGATCACCGCCTCGTCCTCGGTGTCGAAGTCCTGCCCGCCGCGCTTGTCGGTCAGGTACAGGTTGCCGAACACCTCGTCGCGGACCCGGATCGGGACGCCGAGGAAGGTGCGCATCGGCGGATGATCGGCCGGGAAGCCGTGCGAAGCGGTGTGGGATCCGAGGTCCGTCAGGCGCAGCGGCTCGGGATGGTGGATGACCTCGCCCAGCAGGCCGTGGCCGGCGGGCAGTGCGCCGATCCGGGCGATCTGCTCGTCGGTGAGCCCCACGGTGAGGAACTGGGAGAGGGTCCGGCCGTCGGGACCGATCACGCCCAGTGCACCGTAGTCGGCCTCGACCAGGAGGGCGGCGGCCTCCACGATGCGCCGCAGGACCTGGGAGAGGTCCAGCTCCCGGCCGACCGAGACGACCGCCTCCAGGAGGCTGTGCACCCGGTCCCGGGTGCCGCGCACCGCGTCGATCCGGGCCTGTAGCTCCTCCAGCAGCTCGTCCAGTTGCATCCGCGGTACCTGGGGCAACGGATCCGCCACGCCCACCAGCTCCTTCTGTGCCCATCGTCCGTTTCAGCCTCACCGTATCGAGACCTGGCGGAACCCGAGGCTCCATCGGCGGGGTCCGTGGGCCCTCGCGGCCAGATCGCGTCCGCAGGATGATGGCGACAGGCGCCCTGAGGAGACCGATGCCGTCCTTGCTGAGATCCGCCCTGACACCGCCCGGGCTGACCGGATACCGGCGCGGATGGGTGCGCGGCGACGTGCTCGCCGGGGTGACCGTCGCCGCCTACCTCGTGCCCCAGGTCATGGCCTACGCGGGGGTGGCAGGCCTGCCGCCCGTGTCCGGGCTGTGGGCCGTGCTGCCCGCGATGGTCCTCTACACGCTGTCGGGCACGTCGCGACTGCTGTCGGTGGGGCCCGAGTCCACCACCGCCCTGATGACCGCCGTCGCCGTGGGACCCCTCGCGGCCGGCGACCCGGCGCGCTATGCCGTCCTCGCCGCCGGGCTTGCGGTGATCGTCGGACTGCTGTGCCTGGTGGCCTGGGCGGTGCGCCTGGGTTTCGTCGCGGACCTGCTGTCACGGCCGGTGCTGGTCGGCTACCTCGCGGGCGTCGCCCTGATCATGATCGTGGACCAGTTGCCCCGGCTCACCGGGGTACCGGCGGGGGAATCCGGCTTCTTCCGCCAGCTGTGGTCCTTCGCCGGCCACGTGTCCGCCGTCCACGGGCCCACGCTCGTCCTGGCGCTCACGGCCCTGGCCTTCCTCCTCGCCGCACCCCGGCTGTCCAGGGCCGTCCCCGCCCCGCTGGTCGTCCTGGGCCTCGCCACGGCGGCGGTGACGATGTTCGGCTTGGACGTCCGGTACGGGATCAGGGTGATCGGAACCGTCCCGTCCGGGCTGCCGGCCCCGGCCCTCCCCTCGCTCGCGGACCTGCCCGAACTGCTCCTACCCGCGCTCGGCGTCCTGATCGTCGGGTTCTCCGACGTCGTCCTCACGGCGCGGGCCTTCGCCGCCCCCGACGACCCCCGGCCCCTCGACGCCAACCGCGAGCTGCTGGCGCTGGGCGCCGCCAACCTCGGAGCCGGCTTCCTGCACGGCTTCCCGGTGAGCAGCAGCGCGAGCCGTACCGCCCTCGCCGACGCGACCGGGGCCCGGAGCCAGGCGTACTCGCTCGTCGCGTCCCTCGGCGTACTGGCGGTGCTGCTCTTCCTCGCCCCGTTCCTCGCCCACACCCCGGCCGCAGTCCTCGGCGCCATCGTCATCTACGCGGCCGTCCGCCTGGTCGAACTCGGCGAGTTCCGCCGCCTGGCCCGCTTCCGCCGCCGCGAACTCCTCCTCGCGCTCGGCTGCACCGCGGGCGTGCTGGCCCTCGGCATCCTCTACGGCGTCCTCCTGGCGGTGGCGCTCTCCGTGGTGGAACTGCTGGCGAGGGTCGCCCGCCCCCACGACGCCGTCGAGGGCCTCGTCCCGGGCGTCGCCGGCATGCACGACATCGACGACTACCCGGGGGCCCGCACCGTTGCGGGCTTGCTCGTCTACCGCTACGACTCGCCGCTCTTCTTCGCCAACGCGGAAGACTTCCACCGCCGGGCGCTGGCCGCGCTCGATGCCCAGCGCGAGCCGGTGGAGTGGTTCCTGCTGAACACCGAGGCGAACGTCGAGGTGGACATCACGGCCCTCGACGCGGTCGAGGCCCTCCGCCGGGAACTCGACCGGCGGGGCATCGTCCTCGCGCTGGCCCGCGTCAAGCAGGAGCTCCGGGAGGACCTCGACGCCTACGGCCTCACGGCCTCGATCGGCGAGGACCGGATCTACCCCACCCTGCCGACGGCCGTGGCCGCCTACCGCGCGTGGAAGGCCGGGGAGGGAAACGGTCCCGACCGGTGAGGCCCGCCCGATCAGTGGACGACGCTGAAGCTGCGCCAGGGCAGGCTGGCGGGCGCAGTCACGTTCGAAAGGGTGGTGGCGACGTAGATGCCGTCGCCCCGGTCGGTCTTCTCGCAGTTCAGCGTGCGGTACAGGATGACGTCGACGAGGGTGTTGTTCTCGACGTGGGTGGCGCCCCGCGGGAGACGGATCCGGTGGCAGCCCTGGACCGGCGTGTTGGAGTAGCTCAGGACGAACGGCGAGTCCTGGGCGCGGAAGCTGAGCATTCCGACGGTGCTCCGGCCCAGGCTCGAGCAGGCCGTGGCGGTCAGCAGCAGTGCTGCCGCCCCGATGATGACGCTGATACGCCGGCTGAGGGACATGGCGCGGTCCTCGTCTGTGCGATGGTGGCTGTCCTTGCCCACAGCCTGCCCCGGAGGGGCGCGTGCGGCATCCGGTGCTCGGCCGGGCGGATGAACCGGCTGCCGCCCCAGGAGGGTCCGGGGACGAGGACGGGGGCTCGGGGGCGGTCACGGGGCCGGCAGCGGGCCGCGTCTGCCGGGGGTTCGGGGAGCGGTGCGGAGCGCTGACGGGGCCCGTACATCATTTGTCCAAGGATTCCCCAAGGCCGGGCACGCCTGCGCTTCCCCGGCCCGCAGGGGCCTAGCTTGGGCCCGCATGAGCGTCCATGGCGAGCGTCACCGGGTCGGCAGGACTCCTGCGCGGCGGGGACTGTTCCGGGGTGCCCTGACCGGCGCCGCCGTGGCCGTGTGCGCCGGTCTGGCCGCCGGGGCCGGCTCCACCGTGTACGGCTCCCGTACCCGCCCGCACGGCCCGCGGCCCACCACGCCCGAGGCGGCGCTGCGGGAGCTGTCGGCCGGCAACCTGCGCTGGCGGACGCTGCACGAGCGGCATCCCGACGCCACGCGGACCGTACGGACGGCGCTGGTCGGGGGCCAGCACCCGTTCGCCGTCGTGCTCGGCTGCGTCGACTCCCGGGTTCCGCCGGAGCTGGTCTTCGACCAGGGGCTCGGTGACCTGATGACCGTACGGTCCGCCGGGCAGGTCCTGGACGAGGCGGTGCTCGGCAGCATCGCGTTCGGGGTCGTGGAGCTGGGAATTCCGCTGATCGTGGTGCTGGGGCACCAGTCCTGCGGTGCCGTCACCGCGGCGATCCGTGCCGCCGAGGGCGCATGGGAGATGCCCGGGCACATGCGGTACCTAGTGCAGCAGATCCGCCCGGCGATCGACCGTGCGCTGGTGGGGGACGCACGCATCGACGCCGCGGTCACCGAGAACGTGCGGCTCGTGCGCGCGCGCCTGGCGGCGGAGCCCGAACTGGCCCGTCGGATCGCGGCCGGGAAGCTGGCCGTCATCGGAGCCCGGTACGAACTCACCAGTCAGCGGGTGCGGCGGATCGGTTGAGCGGACCACGGGGGCGTGCACCCGCCCGCCCGACGCGCCACCGGCCCGGCCCCACCCAGCCCGGCCCGGTCAGGGCTCCTCGGGCTCCGGCAGGGGTTGTTCGGACCAGATGACCTTGCCCTCCGGGGTGTACCGGGCCCCCCACCGGCGGCTGATCTGGGCGACGAGGAACAGTCCGCGGCCTCCCTCGTCCGTGGTCGTGGCGTAGTGCAGCCGTGGGGAGCTGCTGCTGCCGTCGAAGACCTCGCAGGTCAGCACCCGGTCGCGCAGGAGGCGTACGCGGACCGGTTCGGCGCCGTGCCGGATGGCGTTGGTGATGAGCTCGCTCAGGACGAGTTCCGTACCGAAGGCGAGCTCGGACAGGCCCCATTCCTCCAGCTTCTCCATGGCGACGGCCCGCATGGCCCCCACCGCGCTCGGCTCGAACGGCACGTCCCATTCGGCGATGCGGTCGGCGGGCAGCGCCGTCGTCCGGGCGACCAGGAGGGCCACGTCGTCGCGGGGGCGGACCGGCAGCAGCTGATCGAGGACCGCCCGGCAGGTCTCCTGCGGGCTGCGGTCGGCGTGCGCCAGAGCGGCGCGGAGCAGGGCGAGACCCTCGTCGATGTCGCGCGTGCGGTCCTCGATGAGCCCGTCGGTGTACAGCACCAGTTGGGTGCCTTCGCTCAGGTCCAGTTCCGCCGACTCGAAGGGGAACCCGCCGAGCCCCAGCGGTGCGCCCGCGGGCAGTTCGGGGATCTCCACGGTGCCGTCCGGGCGCACCACGGCCGGCGGGACGTGCCCCGCCCGGGCCACCGTGCAGCGCTGGGTCACCGCGTCGTACACGGCGTACAGGCAGGTTGCTCCGAGCAGGCCGCCTTCGGCGCCGCCGCCGTCCGCGCTCTGGTCGGTGTACTGGACGAGGTCGTCGAGGCGGGCGAGGAGCTCGTCGGGAGGCAGGTCCAGGGAGGAGAAGTTGAGCACGGCCGTACGCAGTCGGCCCATGGCCGCGGCGGCGTACAGGCCGTGCCCGACGACGTCACCGACGACGAGGGCCACCCGGCTGCCCGGCAGCGGAATCACGTCGAACCAGTCGCCGCCCACCCCGGACTGGGCGGGCAGGTAGTAGTGGGCGACCTCCACGCCGCTCTGCACGGGCAGGTCGCGCGGGAGCAGGCTGCGCTGGAGGGTCACGGCCAGGGCGTGCTCACGGGTGTAGCGGCGGGCGTTGTCGATGCTGACCCCGGCCCGGGCGACAAGCTCTTCCGCCAGTGACTGGTCGTCCTCGTCGAAGGGCTCCGGCTTCTCCGCGCGCCAGAAGTTCACCACGCCCAGTACGACGCCGCGGGCCTTGAGCGGTGCCGTGATCAGGGAGTGGACGCCGTAGTCGATGATGGCCCGGGCCCGTGCCGGGTCCTGGGCGTGCCAGCCCGGCGCGTCGGCCAGATCGGTCACCCTCTCGGCCCGGCCGCTGTTGAGGCCGCGCGCCTGGGGTGTGGAGGGCAGGAAGTCGATCAGCCGGCCCTTGGGGTAGAGCGGGACGTCGTCCCGGATACCGCTGAACCCGGTACGGCGCAGGTCGGCGACGGAAGTGGGCTCGTCGCCGGTGAGTACGGGTTCCGCCAGGTCGACGGTCACGAAGTCCGCGAACCGGGGTACGGCGACGTCGGCGAGCTCCTGGGCCGTCTGCTCCACGTCCAGGGTGGTGCCGACACCGACACCGGCGTCGTACAGCAGCTTGAGCCGCTTGCGGGCCGCCTCGGCGCGGGTGCTGAGCACCTGCATCTCGGTGGAGTCCCGGATGGTGACCGCCGTGCCCTCGGGCCGGCCGCGGGGGCGGGTCGGACGCTGGTTGACGACCAACAGCCGGTCCCCGGCCTCGTGCACCTCGTCGGTGGCCACCCGGCCGGACAGCAGGAGGTCGGCCATCTGCCGGTCGAGTCCCGACAGCTGCCGGATGTGCTGCCCCTCGGCGTCGGGTGGCAGTCTGAGGAGCCGCTTCGCCTCGTCGTTGGCGAGCAGGAGTCGGCCGCCGCCGTCGGTGATCAGCACGCCCTCGCGTACGGAGTGCAGCACCGCGTCGTGGTGCTCGTACATCCTGGTCATTTCGAGGGGGCCGAGCCCGTGGGTCTGGCGCCGCAGGCGGCTGCTGATCAGCGCCGCGCCGGCCGTGGCCAGGGCGAGGCCCGCCGCGCTGGTACCGAGGATGACGGGGAGTTGTCGGTCGACCACACCGGTGACGTTCTTCACGGTGAGGCCGGCCGACACCAGGGCGATGACCTTGCCGCTGGTGCTGGTGGGGGTGGCGTAGACGGGGACGACGGCCTGGATCTCCTGGCCCAGCGGCCCGTGCACGCTCTCGGTGTACACCTGGCCGGCCAGCGAGGGCTCGATCGTTCCCACGAACTGTTTGCCGATGCGGTCGGGGAGGGGGTGGGTGTAGCGGATCCCGCGGGTGTCCATCACGACGATGAAGTCCACCCCGGCGGCCCTGCGGGTCGTCTCGGTGACGGGCTGGAGGATCTTGGAGGGATCGGGGGCCTTGAGGGCCGCGCGCAGACCGAGCGAATGGGCGAACGTCTGCGCGACCGCCACCGAGCGGGTGCGGGCCTCCCGGTCGACGTCGTGCCGGGACTGGAGCACCAGGGCCAGGACCGCGCCGGCGGCGAGCAGCACCACGATCGCCACCTGGAGGACGAATGCCTGTCGGGCGACGCTGCGCGGGCGCTTTTTGCTCAGTGACCGCACCGACGTCCCCGGCACGGGTTGCAAGGATGGGCCACGAACCATTTGTAGCACTGTCGGTCGTCCGCGGCCGGGAGAGCCGCGACCGCCACCCCGGGCGTCGTCAGCCGGAGCGGGGCTCCCGCAGGGTGCTGAGCACCTCTTCGACGTCGAATTCGGTGAGATTCAGGGGCGGTCCCGGCGGTGGCATGCGCAGGGCCGCGCGGATCTTCTCGTTGATCTCGGTGAGGACGGCCCGTGCCTCGCGGGTGGAGCGGGCCGCGCGGGCCGCCTCCAGGGCGTCCTCGGCCTCCTTGCGCAGGGCGAGTGCGGGCGGCAGGGCGGCGAAGCCCTCACGGTGCATCTTGTCCTTGATCCACCACAGCTCGTCGTACGGGGCGTCGATCGCGGCCAACGGCTTGCCGTAACCCGGTAGCTGCTCGAAGTCGCCGCGCTCGGCGGCCTCCCTGATCTGCCGGTCCACGAAGGACTCGAAACTGACGCCCGGTGGCTTGCGCTCGGTCACGGTTCCTCCCTCAAGGCCCCCTGGGGGACGAGCGTATCGCCGGCGCCGGTCGCCACCCAATTATCTTGACGTCAAGATTAATTGCAGGCAAGATGCCGCCAAGTATCTCGATGTCGAGATACTTTGAGGGGTGGGGAGGCCTGAAATGGTGTGGCGGCGTGGCGCGGGGACCCGGAAGGCCGGGCGGGACGGGACCGGCCTGTTGGCGCAGTTGCGCCGTCCGCCCGGGGGCCGGGACGCGCGGATCATGCTGTTCGCCCAGCTGCTGGACCGCACCGGGACGGGCGTCTGGGCCGCCTCCTCGGTCCTGTTCTTCACCTTCGTGGTCGGACTGGATGCCCGACGGCTGGGCCTGCTGCTCGGTGCCGCCGGCATCGCGGGCATCGCCGGCTCGCCGCTGGCCGGCCACTTGGCCGGCCGCTTCCCGGTCCGCACGCTCCTGATCGGTGCTCACCTGCTCCGCCTCGGCGCGATCAGCGCGCTGCTCGTGGTCACCCGCTACGACGTCCTGCTGGCCGTGGTCGCCGTCACCTCCCTGGGGGACCGCGGGGCCAAGACCATGGAGATGCTCTTCGCCACGCGGGCGGCGGGCGAGCGGCGCGCTACCTACCAGGCGCTGTCGCGCAGCGCCGCCAACGCCGGCTACGCGCTCGGCGCGGGCATCGCCGCCCTCGGTCTCGCCGTGGGAACCCGTCAGGCGTACCACGCCCTCGTCCTGGGCAACGCGCTGTCGTTCCTGGCGGCCGCGGCACTGGTGTGGCGCACCCGGGAGCCGCACGGGCACGGCCGCGTGGCCGCACGGACCGGCGGGGCGCCCGTGGCGGGCCACGGCCGCGCCCCGAGCCCGTGGCGGGACCGCGGCTACCTCCGCTTCGTCCTGCTGGACACCGCGATGAACCTGGACGACTCGATCCTGGGCGTCGGACTGCCCCTATGGCTGGTCGACCACACCGACGCGCCGCACGCCGTGGTCCCGGCCTTCCTCGTCGTCAACACCGTGCTCGTCGTCGTCCTCCAGTTGAGGGTTTCGGCGCAGGTCGAAGAACCGCGCCGGGCCGCCGGCGCGGTCCGGCTGTACGGACTGACGATGCTCGGGTGCTGCACGCTCCTGGCCTTCACGCCGGAACACGGGGCCTGGGCCGCCTCGATCGCCCTGGTGGCCGCGGCCGTACTGGTCACCGCGGCGGAGCTGATGCGCTCGGTGAGCTCCTGGGAACTGGCGGTCTCCCTCGCGCCCCCGGAGGCGAGGGCCTCGTACCTGGGGGTGGCGGGCATGTCCCCGTCCGTACAGAAGTCCGCCGGGCCGCTGCTGCTGACCGGTGCGGTGATGGCGGCCGGGCCGGCGGGCTGGCTGGTGCTCGGAGCGGCGGTCGCAGGGCTGTCCGTACTCCAACGGCGGGCCGCCCTGCGGCGACTGGACGCCCTGCACGCCGCATCGACCGGCTCCTGCGCGCCGGCGGGGAACGATCCTGCACCCGTGTCCTGACACCCGCGTTCCCGGGAAAACCCCTTTCCCTACTCTTTCCCTCCTCAGATTCCCCAGTCGAAGGGACAAGTTCCCCTATCGATCGGGAACGGCAGAAATCTAGCCTCGCTACTGCCTGTCCGCGACTGGAATCACTGCGATCGAGGGGGAAGTGTGACTGTTCGGGAGGTCGGTGTTCTGGCGATTGGTGCGGGGCCGGCGAATTTGGCGCTGGCGGTGGCCGTCGAGGAGTCGGGTTCGGCGGAGTTGGCGGACGGGATGTTGTTGTTGGAGCAGAGTCCGGACGTCAAGTGGCAGCGTGATCTGTTGATGCCGTGGGCGCGTAGTCAGGTGTCTTTTTTGAAGGACCTGGTGACGTTGCGGAATCCGTCGAGCAGGTTCACGTTCCTGAATTTCCTGCATGCGCAGGGGAGGTTGGACGAGTTCGTGAATTTGGGGACGTTCCATCCGTTCCGGTGGGAGTTCTCGGATTATTTGCAGTGGGTTGCACAGTCGTTGGAGCGGGTGGAGATCCGTTACGGGGCGCGGGCTGCGCGGGTCGATCCGGTGTGTGGGGCGGACGGGTCGGTGTCGGGGTGGAGTGTGGTGTTGACGGACGGGGATGTCGTCCGGTGTCGGGATCTGGTGGTGGGTGGTGGTCGTGATCCGCGGGTGCCGGAGGTGTTTGCGGGTTTGCCGGGTGATCGCTTGATCCATAGTGCGCAGTATCGGACGCGGATTGCGCGGGTTCCGCGTGATGAGCCGGTGCGGGTGGTGGTGGTAGGTGGGGCGCAGAGTGCGGCGGAGATGTTTTATGCGTTGCATGAGAATTTGCCGCAGAGTCGGGTGACGATGGTGGTGCGGTCGATCGGGTTGCAGAACTATCAGACGAGCAAGTTCGTGAACGAGTTGTTCTTTCCGTCGTTCGTGGATGAGTTCTATGACAGTTCGGCGGAGGTGCGGGCACAGGTTTTGGATGAGATGCGGTTGACGAATTATGCGGGGTTGGCGCCGCCGTTCTTGGACGAGTTGTACACGATGTTGTACCGGCAGCGGGCGTTGGGTCCGCAGCGTTCCGAGGTGCGGGCGATGACCGAGGTCGTGGGGGCTCGGGTGGAGGAGGGGGAGGTGGTGTTGGACCTGCGGGACCGGTTGAGCGGGAAGGTGGAGCCCCTGCGGTGTGATCTGGTTCTGCTCGGTACCGGTTATGACCCGCGCAAGCCTGCTCTGGTGCGGGAGTTGGCGGCGCGGGTGGGGATCGAGGAGGTGTCGGTTTCTCGTGCGCACCGGGTCGATCTCGGTGAGTCGGCTTGGGGGGCGGTCTACCTCCAGGGGGTGAACGAGGAGACCCATGGCATCGCTGACTCCCTGATCAGCGTCCTCGCGCACCGTTCCCACGACATTCTGACCGACCTCCTGGCCCGCCGCGCCGTCACCGGATCCAGGAGCGCCTGATGGAGCGGACACTGGTCATCGCCCCCGGCCCTACCGCCAACGGCGACCTGCACCTCGGTCACCTGGCCGGCCCGTTCCTGGCCGCCGACGTCTGCACGAGGTACGCGCGCGCCGCGGGCCGCGACGTGCTGTTCGGCACGGGCGTGCACTTCACGCAGAGCTACATCGTGACCACCGCGCGCAGACTGGGCGTGGAACCCGAGGACCTGCGCATCCGGTCGGCCGGGCAGGTGGAGGAGACCCTGACGGCCGTGGGCATCCGGCCGGACGGCTTCGTCCGCTTCGGCGACCGGTACGTCAAGGCCGTCCGGACCTTCTTCGAGCGCCTGCACAGCAGCGGCAAACTCCGCCTGAAGGGCGTGCAGTTCCCCTACGCGCCGCGGACCGGCGCCTACCTCACCGACGCGTACGTACGCGGCGGCTGCCCGGTGTGCCTCGCCGACGGGTGCGCCGGCCTCTGCGAGAACTGCGGCCACTGGATCGCCTCCGGCGATCTGATCGACCCCCGCTCGACCCTGCACCCCGACGAACCGGTCGAACTGCGCGAGAAGCAGGTCCTGGTGCTGCCGCTGGAGGACCACCGCGACGCGCTCGTCGCCTACTTCGCCCGGCAGAGCGCGACCATGCGGCCCCGCCTGGCGCAGATGATCGAGGAGATCCTGGCCCGGCCGCTCCCGGACTACCCGATCACCCTCCCCATCGCGTGGGGCATACCCGCCCCCTTCCCGGAAGTCGCCGGCCAGGTGATCTACGCGGATGCCGAGACCATCGCCTGGAGCATGCACTGCACCGCGCTGGCAGCCGAACACCACGGTGAAGTCATGTCCTCCGAGGACGAGTTGTGGTTCTCCGAGACCGGAAACAAGGTGGTGTACTTCTTCGGGTCGGACGCCGGTTTCGCCTTCGCGGTCGTCGGCGCCGCGATGCTGGAGGCGCTGGGCGGCTACACCCTGCCTGAGCACTTCGTCACCAACGAGTTCTACGAGCTCGACCACGACAAGTTCTCCACCAGCCGCGGCCACGTCGTGTCGGGGCGCGAACTGGCCGCCGAAGTGCCCCGGGACCTCATTCGCTTCTACCTCGCGGTGACCAGCCCGGACTACCAGCGCACCAACTTCACCCGCGAGGCCATGGCCCGCGTGACCGACGAGCGGCTCGTGCAGCCGTGGAACCGGGTGGTGGACAAGGTCGGCAGCTGGGTGGGCCGCGGTCCGCTGCCGGTGTCCGAACGGTCCAGGTCAGCGGGCGCGCGCCTGGTGGAGCGCTTCGCCGCCGCCTACGACGTCCGCCGGTTCAACCTGACCGCCGCCGCCTTCACCCTGTCCGAACAACTGGCACGGTTGGACCGGTGGGAGGTGCGGGCGGCCGACGCGGGCGACTTCTGCCACGAGGTGGACCTGTTCCTGCGCTGCGCGGCGCCGCTCCTGATCGACCTGGCCGACACGGCCCTCCCGGACCGTACGATCCCCGCCGAGCCGCACGCCACGCAGTTCACGCCCGTACGGCTGCCCCGGCTGGCGGGGACGGGTCGGTGAGGGCAGCGGTTTCTGCCCAGCACGTGGTGATCGTGGGAGGGGGCGTCACCGGGCTGCTGACCGCGGTGGAGTGCGCGCTCGCCGGCCACCGCGTGACCGTGCTGGACCGGGGCCCGATCCCCAACCCGCAGTCCAGTTCCTTCGACCAGCACCGGGTCATCCGTACCTTCAGCCCGGACGACGCCGATGCCACCCGGAAGATGACCGCTGCCCACCGCCGGTGGCAGGAGCTGGAGACCCTGTTCGCCACCCGCTTGCGCCGTCCGGTCGGGGTGGTCACGGCCTGGCCGCGGGAGCGGCTCGACGCGGTCGCCGCGTCGGCGGCCGAGATGGGGGCCCGCGTACGGACGGTCGAGCCGCGGGCGCTGCCGCACCTGGAGTTCCCGGCCGGCTCGGCAGGCGTACTGGACGTGGACGCGGGGGTGTTGCTCGCCGAACGGGTGCTGCACGCCGCGGCCCGGTGGCTCGCCGGGCACGCCGCGGTGAACGTGCGTCCGTACCGAGAGGTGACCGCGATCGACGGGGACCGCGGCGAGGTCGGGCTCGCCGACGGCGCGTCCGTGGGCGCCGACCTGGTGCTCGTTGCGGCCGGCCCGTGGACCCGCGACCTGGTCGGGCCGCCGGTCGTCCTGCACCGCCAGACCATGGTCTACCTGCGACCACCGCAGGACACGGTCCGGTGGTGGGAGAGCGCACCCGCCGCAGGGGGCCTCGGCGCGGACGGACGGGCCTGGGCGGTGCCGCCCGGACACGGCACGCTCTTGAAGATCAGCTCCGACGCGGTGTGCCGCGCGGTGGACACCACCGGGGACGGCGACGAGGAGGGCCAGGCGCCCTGGGTGGAACGGCTGGCCCAGGCACCACCGGTGAGCGGCCTGGACCGCTACACCGTGGCCGCGATCACGGCGTGCCACTACGCGACCGACGCGGACACCGGCGGCGCGCTGCTCGCCCGCGTCGCGCCGGCCGTCTGGTCGCGGCCGGCGTGCGGTGGCTCCGGATTCAGTTCGGCACCGCTCGTCGCGGGCCGGATCGTCGATGTCTTGAGGGAAGGGGCGGCATGACGGAGGATGCTCCGATCCGGGTGTTCGATGCGCTGAAGGCGACTCCGACACCGGTCCGATATCTCCTCGGCGGCGTATTGATCAACCAGCTCGGCGCGTTCGTCCAGACGTTCCTCGTGCTGTACCTGACCTTCCGCGGCGCGTCGGTCAACGCGGCGGGTCTGGCGCTCGTCGCCTACAGCATCGGTTCCGTCTTCGGCACGATGCTGGGCGGGGAGGTCACCCACCGCTTCGGACCGCGGGTCACCATCATGACGGTCATGGCCGCCTCCGCTCCGCTGGTGGCCTCGATCTCCTGGCTGAGCGGGCCGGGGACGCTGTGGCCGCTGCTCGTCGTGGTCGCACTCGCCGGTCTGTTCACCCAGGCCTACCGGCCGGCCGCGGCCGTGATGCTCAGCGACCTGATGCCGGAGCGGTACCAGGTCATGGCGTTCTCGATGATGCGGATCGCGCTGAATATCGGCGCGGCACTGGCCCCGCTGATCGCCGCGGTCCTCATCCTGGTCGACTGGGACCTGCTGTTCTGGATCGACGGTGCGACCGCGCTGGTCTACTCGTTGCTGGCCTTCGCCCTGCTCCCGAAGAAGGCCGAGGAGGCGCGGGCGGCCGCCGGGGCCGAAGCGGGCACCGGGACCGGAGCCGCCGAGACGGGGGCCGCCGGCAGCGAACCCGCCGGCAGCGAACCCACCGCGGACGGCCCGTCCGCGTACGCCACCATGCTGCGGGACCGGAAGTACCTCTTCTATCTGGCCGCCATCCTGCTCGGCTCCCTCACCTATGCGCAGGGCCACATCGCCCTGCCGCTGGAGCTGGCCGCGGACGACTACCCGACCAGCTTCTACAGCACGGTGCTCACGGTGTCGTCCGTCGTGCTGATCACCTGCGAGCTCAAGATCACGGCCTACCTCAGCAGGTTGCCGAAGCACGTGCGGGTGATCGCCGGCCACCTGGTGGAGGCCGTCGGCCTCGCGGTCTACGGACTGTCCTCGCGGTCCGGCGCGTTCACCATCACCGGGGCGGTGCTGGTCGTCTGCGGCATCATGATCGCCGCGCCGAGCATGTTCGCCCACCCGGCGACCTTCCCCGCGGCGGTGAAGGCCCGCTACATCGCCACGATGCAGGCCGTGGGCGGGGCGGCCTCGGCGCTCGCGCCGCTGTTCGGCGTCTTCCTCTGGACCACGCTCGGTGGCGGGTTCTGGCTCCTGTGCGGCGTCGTGACCGCCGGGGCCGGACTGCTCGCCCTGGCGGGCGTCAAACAGCCGCCCCCACCCAGCCCCGCACAGGCCGCGGACCCCAGCGCCGAAGACCCGGCGGAAGTCGTCGGAGGCACGTCGTGAACGAGCAGCCCGGCACGACCAGCGGGCCGGTCCTGGTCGTCGGGTTCGTCGGTGTCACGCTCGCGGCCCTGGGGGAGTTCCAGCCGGACGACTCGGTGATCTACGTCGAGGAGCCGGACGTCGTCCGCAAGCGGCACGTCCGCGACCAGATCGACGGGGTGGGGTTCGTCCGCGGCCTGATCGAGTGGGAGTACCACCTCGCGGGCAAGGCCGACGAGTTCCACCAGGCCCACCCCGACCTCGCTCCCTGCGCGATCGTCCCGGCGATCGAGTACGCGACCCCGTTCGCGGCGCGCCTCGCCGAACGCTACGGCCTGCCCGGCGCCGGTCTCGGGGCGGCGCAGATCCTGCGCGACAAGGCACTGTTACGGCAGGTCAGCGCCGCGGCCGGGATCGCCAATCCGGCCAGTGTCCGGGTGACCGGCCCCGCCGACGTCCTGGCCTTCCTGCGCGACCGGCCGGGCCCCGTCGTGCTCAAGCCGGCCAACCGCCAGGCCGCCGTGGGCACCCGGGTGATCCGCGACGCGGCCGAGGTCGAGCAGGCCTGGGCCGACTGCCTGGTCCAGGACGAGGGCATCTTCGTGCCCGACCGGCCGATGGAACGGTCCATGCTGGTCGAACAGTACGTGGACGGACCCGAGTACAGCGTCGAGATGCTCGTACGCGACGGGGGCGCGCTGTTCGTCAACGTCACCGGCAAGCAGCTGTTCCCCGGGCCCCATCCGGTGGAGATGGCGCACATCGTGCCGGCGGACATCCCGGCGGACCTCGCGCACGCGCTCGGGGCGCAGACGGCACGCGTGGTGGAGGCCGTCGGCTTCCGCGACGGGATCGTGCACTGCGAATGGATCGTCTCGGACGGTGTCCCGTACCTCGTGGAATGCGCGGGCCGGCTCGCCGGCGGCGGCATCATCGACACCATCCAACTGGCCTACCCGGTCGAGCTGATGCGCAGCTACTACGCGGTGATGAAGGGCGAGGACCTGCCGGCCGAACTGCCCCGGCGGGCCAAGGGCGGAGCGGCCGTACGGTTCCTGGCGACCGGGCCGGGCCGGGTCGTGGGCGTTCACGGCGTCGAGGAGGCGCGGCAGGTGGACGGCGTCTTCCTGGTCGCGGTCACCGCCGAGCCGGGCGACCGGTTCACCGGGCTGCGCCACTCCTGGGACCGGGCGGGGATCGTCATGGCCACCGCGGACAGCCCTGCCGAGGCGCTCCGGCGGGCCGACACGGCCGCGGACAGAATCCGGATCGACATCGAGGGGGAAGTGTGACTGTTCGGGAGGTCGGTGTTCTGGCGATTGGTGCGGGGCCGGCGAATTTGGCGCTCGCGGTGGCCGTCGAGGAGTCGGGTTCGGCGGAGTTGGCGGACGGGATGTTGTTGTTGGAGCAGAGTCCGGACGTCAAGTGGCAGCGTGATCTGTTGATGCCGTGGGCGCGTAGTCAGGTGTCTTTTTTGAAGGACCTGGTGACGTTGCGGAATCCGTCGAGCAGGTTCACGTTCCTGAATTTCCTGCATGCGCAGGGGAGGTTGGACGAGTTCGTGAATTTGGGGACGTTCCATCCGTTCCGGTGGGAGTTCTCGGATTATTTGCAGTGGGTTGCACAGTCGTTGGAGCGGGTGGAGATCCGTTACGGGGCGCGGGCTGCGCGGGTCGATCCGGTGTGTGGGGCGGACGGGTCGGTGTCGGGGTGGAGTGTGGTGTTGACGGACGGGGATGTCGTCCGGTGTCGGGATCTGGTGGTGGGTGGTGGTCGTGATCCGCGGGTGCCGGAGGTGTTTGCGGGTTTGCCGGGTGATCGCTTGATCCATAGTGCGCAGTATCGGACGCGGATTGCGCGGGTTCCGCGTGATGAGCCGGTGCGGGTGGTGGTGGTAGGTGGGGCGCAGAGTGCGGCGGAGATGTTTTATGCGTTGCATGAGAATTTGCCGCAGAGTCGGGTGACGATGGTGGTGCGGTCGATCGGGTTGCAGAACTATCAGACGAGCAAGTTCGTGAACGAGTTGTTCTTTCCGTCGTTCGTGGATGAGTTCTATGACAGTTCGGCGGAGGTGCGGGCACAGGTTTTGGATGAGATGCGGTTGACGAATTATGCGGGGTTGGCGCCGCCGTTCTTGGACGAGTTGTACACGATGTTGTACCGGCAGCGGGCGTTGGGTCCGCAGCGTTCCGAGGTGCGGGCGATGACCGAGGTCGTGGGGGCTCGGGTGGAGGAGGGGGAGGTGGTGTTGGACCTGCGGGACCGGTTGAGCGGGAAGGTGGAGCCCCTGCGGTGTGATCTGGTTCTGCTCGGTACCGGTTATGACCCGCGCAAGCCTGCTCTGGTGCGGGAGTTGGCGGCGCGGGTGGGGATCGAGGAGGTGTCGGTTTCTCGTGCGCACCGGGTCGATCTCGGTGAGTCGGCTTGGGGGGCGGTCTACCTCCAGGGGGTGAACGAGGAGACCCATGGCATCGCTGACTCTCTGATCAGCGTCCTCGCGCACCGTTCCCACGACATTCTGACCGACCTCCTGGCCCGCCGCGCCGCCGAGCAGCCCACCCCGGTGGGAGGTACGGCATGACCGCTCACAACGGCACGCTGCTGGTCATCGGCAGCGGGCTGAAGGTCTACCGCGAGTACCTCGTCGCGCCGATCCGCCGCCGCGCCCGCGCGGCGGGCCTGGAGATGGTGCTGCTCAACAACCTCAATCCCACCTGGCAGCGCGACTACTTCGACGAGATCGTCGTCGCCAACGTCTTCGACTCCGAGGCGATGGGCGCGGCGGCACGCGAGGTCGCCGCACGCCACCGCATCATCGGCCTCATGTGCTGGGACGAGCCGCTGGTCCTGGACGCCGGGCTCCTCGCCGCCGAGTTCGGCGTGCCGGGGCTGTCCGTGCCCGGCGTACGCGGCTGCCGCGACAAGCAGCTCACCCGGGCCGAGCTCACCGCTGCGGGCCTCCACCAGCCGGGGTTCGAGCTGACCACCACGGTGGAGGGAGCCAGGGCCGCGGCCGAGCGGATCGGCTATCCCGTCGTGATCAAGCCGCGCGCGATGGGCGCCAGCATCGGCGTCGTGTTCGCGGCCGACGAGGCCGAACTGGACGCTGCGTACCGCATCGCCCTGTCCGCGAGCGAGGTCGACCCCGGTCCCTACCGCGCGAGCGCCCTCGTCGAGGCATACGCCCCGGGGCCGGAGATCAGCATCGACGGCGCCGTGCACAAGGGCGAGTACCTCCCGATGTTCGTGGCCCGCAAGCACAGCAGCGACCAGCCGTACTTCGAGGAGGTCGGGCACCTCGTCGACGCGGCCGACCCGCTGATGGAGGACCAGGAGCTGATGCACACCCTGGCCCGGGCGCACCGGGTCCTCGGCATCGAGGACGGCATCACCCACAGCGAGGTGCGGTTGACCGGACGCGGGCCGCTGATCGTAGAGATCAACGGCCGGCTGGGCGGGGACCTGATCCCCTTCCTCGGCAGGACCGCCACCGGCATCGAGCCCGGTGAGGTGCTGTTCGACGTGGCCACCGGGCAACGGCCGGACACCCGGCCCACCCGGCGGGCGGTGGCCGGAATCCGGTTCGGCTACCCCGAGCGGGACTGTCTCCTGAGATCGGTCGCGGTGCCGACCGCGGCGCCCGGTCTGGTCGCCGCGGCTCCCATGGCCGAGCCCGGCACCACCCTGCGGCTGCCCCCGGGCGGCTACCTGGCACGCCACTCCTTCGTGGTGTGCGAGGCCGACGACGCGCGGACCTGCCTCGACCGGCTGGACACGGCGGCGGCGCTCGTCGAACTGGACGCCGAACCGATCGGCCCGCCCGATCCGGACGCGCCGTTCGAGATGCCGGCCGGTCTGCTCGACGTCGACGGATGACCGGCACACACCAACACCTGAGGGGGACCACATGAGCACGACCTGGAACCCGGGGGCCGAGGCGCCCGGAACCGCGGCGGAGATCCTCGACCGTGCGAAGGCGCTGGCCCCGCGGCTGCGTGAACGGTCGCAGGAGATCGAGCAGGCCCGGCAACTGCCGCAGGACGTCGTGCAGATGCTGCGGGACACCGGCGTGTTCCGGATGTGCTTCGGCCGTGAGTGGGGCGGCCCCGAGCTGACCTCGATGGAGCAGGTCGAGATCGTCGAAACGCTGGCCTACGGGGACGCCTCGGCGGGCTGGTGTGCGGCGATCGGCGCCATGACCGGGGCGATCAGCAACTTCCTGGAACCCGCCACGGTCAAGGAGGTGTTCCCCAACCTGGACGTGATCACCGCGGGGCTGATCGCGCCGGCCGGCCGTGCCGAGCGGGTTCCCGGGGGTTTCCGGCTCAGTGGCCGGTGGTCGTTCGGCAGCGGGATCACCCATGCCGACTGGGTGACCTCGGGGGCGTTCATCTACCAGGACGGCGAGCCGTGGGCGAGTCCCGACGGCAGCAACGCGCACGCGTCGCGCCAGTTCCTGGTGCCGCGCGCGCAGGTCGAGGTCATCGACAACTGGGACACCACGGGCTTGTGCGGCAGCGGCAGTTGCGACTACACGATGACCGACGTGTTCGTGCCCGAGGAGCACACCTTCACCTTCTACAACGTGAAGGGCAGGCCCGGCCCGCTCGCCCAGCCGGACTCCTTCATGCGCAGCCTGAGCGCCGTGCCGCTCGGCGTGGCCCGCGCCGCGCTGGACCACGTCCGGGAGACGGCGCTCACCCGGGTGGACCGGATGACCAACACGCCGTGGGCGGACACCTTCCGCGCGCAGGTCACCCTCGCCGAGTGCGAGGCGGAGTTCAACGCCACCCGCAACGGGGTCTACGGCAGCTCGCGACGGCACTGGGAGGTCCTGGCCGCCGGCGGCACCCTGGACGACCTCACCCCGGTGGAACGGGCCGCGTCCTCCCTCGCCTGGGTGCACGCCTTCAGGACCTCGCGGGCGATCGTGAACCGGCTCTACGACCTGCTCCAGACCTGGTCGATCAACCGGTCCTCGCCGATGGACCGCTGGATGCGCGACACCGCGACCATGTGCCAGCACGTCGCCGCCTCGGACCTGATCCTCGAATCGGGCGGCGCCTACCTGCTGGGCCGTCCGCCCAAGTTCCGGATGAGCCTCGGCATCGTCAAGTAGGGCGGCCTCATCCGTCCGCGACCGACCCCGTACGACCCGTACGACCAATCAGCTGGGGGGCAATCACATGAGCATGGTCCGGACTCCGGTGGCCGAGGTGCCGGGAACCGCGGCGGAGATCCTCGCCCGCGCGAAGGAGCTGGCTCCGCTCCTGCGGGAGAAGTCGGACGAGATCGAGCGGGCACGGCGGCTGCCCGCCGACGTGGTCGACCTGCTGCGCGGTGCAGGGGTCTTCCGGATGGCCTTCGGCCGTGAGTGGGGCGGCCCCGAGCTGACCTCGATGGAGATGACCGAGGTCGTCGAAGCCTTGGCCTACGGGGACGCTTCCGCCGCCTGGTGCGGGGTGATGGGCGCGAGCACGGGCGTCTACAGCGCCTTCCTGGAGCCTGCCGTCGCCAAGGAGATGTTCCCCGGCCCGGACACGATCACCGCCGGGCTGCTCCAGCCCACCGGCCGTGCCGAACGGGTTCCCGGGGGTTTCCGGCTCAGTGGCCGGTGGTCGTTCGGCAGCGGGATCACCCATGCCGACTGGGTGACCTCGGGGGCGTTCATCTACCAGGACGGCGAGCCGTGGGCGAGTCCCGACGGCAGCAACGCGCACGCGTCGCGCCAGTTCCTGGTGCCGCGCGCGCAGGTCGAGGTCATCGACAACTGGGACACCACGGGCATGTGCGGTACGGGCAGCTGCGACTACAAGATGACCGACGTGTTCGTGCCCGAGGAACACACGTACAACTTCGGCACGGTGAAGGGACGACCGGGGCCGCTCGCCCAGCCGGATGCCTTCACCCGCAGCATGTGCGGTGTCGCGCTCGGCGTGGCCCGCGCCGCGCTGGACCACGCCCGGGAAACGGCGCTCACCCGGGTGGACAGGATGACCAACACGCCGTGGGCGGACACCTTCCGCGTGCAGGTTGCCCTCGCGGAGTGCGAAGCCGACTTCAACGCCACCCGCAACGGGGTCTACGCGAGCATGAGCCGACAGTGGGAGGTCCTGGCCGCCGGCGGCACCCTGGACGACCTCACCCCGGTGGAACGGGCCGCGTCACCGCTGTCTTGGGTGCACGCCTTCAGGACCTCGCGGGCGATCGTGAACCGCCTCTACGACCTGCACCAGGCCTGGTCGATCAACCGGTCCTCGCCGATGGACCGCTGGATGCGCGACACCACCACCATGTGCCAGCACGCCACCGCCCAGGACCGCATCCTCCAATCGGCCGGCGCCTACCTGCTGGACTCGAAGCCCGAGTTCGGCATCTGTCTCGGCATCGTCAAGTAGGGCAATCCGCATATTTCACTTCGTACGCCGCGTGGACCCCGAGTACCCGACGGGAGGGGTCCGCGGCGGCCATTCGCCTGCGCGCAGGCCACGGGGGAGGAGAACCGATGGGTAGAGGTCTCGTACTACTGGTCAACCCCAACAAGGTGCACCCGCCGATCGCGCCCTACGCGCTCGACGTGCTCACCACCGCGTTGGAAGCCGCCGACTTCGAGGTCGAGGTGATCGACCTCACCTTCCACCGAGAGGACTGGAAGTCGTACCTGAGCGAGTACTTCGGGGCGCGCAGCCCCCTGCTCGTGGGCGTCACCATCCGCAATACCGATACGGTCTACGCCTTCGAGCAGCGTCCCTTCGTGGGGGAGCACAAGGAGATCATCACCGAGATCAGGCGCCTGACCGACGCCCCGATCATCGGCGGCGGAATCGGTTTCTCGGCCATGCCCTTCGCCCTGGTCGACTACTTCGGCATCGATTTCGGCGTCAAGGGGCCCGGTGAGCAGATCATCTGCGACCTCGCCGACGCGCTGGTCACCGGCCGTGACCCGGGCACGGTGCCCGGGCTCCTGCGCAACGGCCCGCAGGGAGTCACCCGGGTGCCGCCCCCGGCGCTCGTCCCACCGCCCCGCCGCAGCCTGCCGCCGCCGAGCGCCGGGCAGTTCGAGGACCGGGCGTGGCAGGTGGACCGGGCCGGCACGTACCTGCGCCGCTCTGGAGAGCCGCACAAGGTGGACAACCTGCTGTACTACCAGCGCGGCGGACTGGCGGGCATCCTCACCAAGAACGGCTGCACCTACCGCTGTTCACACTGCGTGGAGCCGGACGCCAAGGGCATCCGCTTCGGTCGGCGCGACGTCGCCGCCGTGGTCGACGAGATGCAGTCGCTCGCCGAGCAGGGCATCTTCGACCAGCACACGACCGACAGCGAGTTCAACCTGTCCATCTCCCACGCCAAGAGCCTGCTGCGCGAGATCGTACGGCGCAAACACGCGGATGCCGGGAATCCGCTGAACGAGCTGCGGCTGTGGGTCTACTGCCAGCCCGCCCCGTTCGACGAGGAGTTCGCCGAACTGCTGGCGGCCGCGGGGTGCCGCGGTGTGAACGTGGGTTCCGACCACGTGCGCGCGGACATGCTCAACGGCTGGAAGGTCACGGAGAAGGGCACCACCTACTACTCCTTCGCCGACACGGAGAAGCTGGTCCGGCTCTGCCACGCCAACGGCATGCTGACGATGGTCGAGGCGCTGTTCGGAATGCCCGGCGAGACGCCGCAGAGCATGCGCGAGTGCGTCGAGGCGTTCATGGCGCTGGACGCCACCGTGACCGGGTTCTCCCTGGGGCTGCGCCTCTTCCCCCACACCCCGCTGGGCATCTCGATGGCCGAGCAGTGCGACGGGGTGCGCACGGTGGCGGGCCTGCAATCCAACACCGCCGCCGAGCCGATCGTGCTGAAGCCGCTGGCCAAGTGCTCCGGCCCGGTGGAGTACGAGCGGCAGTTCATGTTCGACGCGTCAGGCAACTTCCGCCTGGTCTGCTACTTCTCGCCCGACCTGCTGGAGGACGCCGCCACGGTCGCCGACCCTTCCGGACGGTGGAGCCGGTCCGTGGAGCTGCTCTGGGAGCTCGTCGATCCCGGTGACTACCACCGGGTGATGCTGCCGACGCTGTCCGGCTCCAGCGAGCACGACAACAACTATGCGGACAACCCGTTCCTGACCAGTCTCAGTGGGCTCGGATACACCGGAGCGTTCTGGGCTCATTGGCGGGACCGAGAAGCAATTCTTCGTCGAGCACAAGAGGTAGGACTAGCAGGATCGATCGGTAGTTGACATGGCCGGATGTGAATGTCATTGCTGACATGATTATCTCGCTCCACGGATATTCCCCTGACCGTTGCGGTATGACTGGCCTCTGCATCACTCTGGTGACGGTCGGTCGGCCTGGGCCGCCGTGAACGATCGAGTCGGGGGGAAGGTATAAATGCATCAGAAAACCAACATCAAGGGGTTGCTCCGGCCACTGTCGTCACCCGATGAGGTGCAAAGGGAGTTCGCGGGCCGACGGCCCGACGGCGATCTCGCGGTCGTCAGTAGACCCCGTACCACCGTCACCGTCGTGCTCGCCGATGCGCAGCCCGCGATCCGCCACGGCGTCCGGTCCGTCCTCGAACGGTCCGGGGGGATAGCCGTCGTCGGCGAAGCCGCCACGGCGGACGAGGTCATCGCCGAGACCTCGCGCTGCCGGCCCCACGTCCTCGTGGTCGACCCGCTGATGGACGAACCCGCTGGAATGCGCGTGATAGCCCAGGTGCTCAGCTTAAGGCCGGAAACCGGTGTCCTCGCCTTCAGTTCGGTCGACGACGACGAGGTCATCACCTCGGCGCTCCAGGCCGGGGCGCGCGGCTATCTCGTCAAGCGGGCCGATGCGGACCAGATCCTGCGCGGCATCCTGGCGGTCGCGGCCGGCGAGGCCATCGTGGACAAGTCGATCGCGGGTCGGCTCGGCGCCCTGATGCGCCAGGCGAGCGGACCGTACTGCTACCCGTTCCCTCAGCTCACCGACCGGGAGCGGGACGTACTGGAACGCATTGCCGCGGGCAAGTCGAATGCGGCCATCGCCCGAGAGCTCGTCCTCGCGTCGAAGACCATCAGCAACCGTGTGTCCGTGATTTTCGGAAAACTCGGTGTGGCCGATCGCGCGCAAGCCATCGTGCTGGCCCGCGACGCCGGCCTGGGACAGGGCTGATGTCAGATTCCCTTTCGACAGGGGAATAGTTCCCCTGTCGAAAGGGAGAGGTCTGCTCCTAGCCTGATCGTCGTCGCCCGCCACGGGAATTGCTCGACGTCGATCGGAGCTGTACGTTGACCGACCTGGAACAAGCCGACGTGACCATTCGCACGGGTGAGCCGGACAATGCGGTCCGGGCCCACGGACTGGATCTCAAACTCCTTCAGCCGTGGCCGGGGCTAGAGGCGCCATTTCGCGGGGCTTGGTGCATTCTGCGTCCCGGCGACGTGTCGGAGGCGCACGCCCATCACGAACGCGAGCTGTTCATCGCCCTGTCCGGCCGTGCCGAAGTGGTCTGCAACGGCCGGCGCCACGCCCTGGCGGCCGGCGACATCGCACTCATGAGGGCCGCAACGGAGCACTTCGTCGTCAACGAGCACGACGAGGACTTCTCGTACTACGCGATCTGGTGGGGGCGGAGCATGTCGGAGGACTTCCTCGCCCACGAGCTGCGGCACGAGGGTGGGGAGACGGACGGAGCGGACTCGACCACGTGATCGACTACGAGGGGCGGAGGTTCCGCACGCCACAGGGCGACACCCGGACCGTCGCCGTCTACCACCAACAGGGCGATCTGGTCTGGGGAGAGGTCGTCGGCGGCGCGGTGCGGCGCGGGTGGACCGTCGGCACGTGCAGGCCGGACGGCACCCTCTCCATGGGCTACACCATCGTGTTCGCGACCGGCGAGGTGGTCTGCGGGCGCACCGTCAACACCCCCGAGGTGGCCGACGACGGCCGCCTGCGGCTGCGCGAGGTCTGGGAGCGCTACGGCCCGCACGCCGCGACCGGGGTCTCCTACATCGAGGAGGTGCGGTGAACGGCGCATCCGAGGCGGACTGGCAGCGTCTGGAGAAGACCGTGGCGGGCCGCGTGCTGCGTCCCGGCGCGTCCGGATTCCGCGCGGCCAGCGCCCCGTTCAACACGCGCTTCGCCTCGACCGCGCCGAGCGGCGTCGTGTCCGCGGCCAACCACGCCGACGTACGGCACGCCATCGAGTGGGCCCGCGACACGGGCGTCCACCTCGTCGCCCGCAGCGGTGGCCACAGTTACGCGGGCCACTCGGTCACCTCCGGTCTGGTCGTCGACCTCAGCGCGCTCAACCGGGTGTCCGTCGACGGCACCACCGGGCTCGTCACGGCCGCGGGCGGCGCTCGCATGGCCGACGTCTACGCCGCGGTCCAACCCCACGAGATGGCGTTCGCGCTGGGCAACGGAGCCTCGGTCGGCATCGCCGGCCTCACGCTCGGCGGTGGCTCCTCCTCCACCTCGCGCAAGCTCGGGCTCACCGCGGACGCGCTCGTACGGACCACCCTCATGACCGCGGACGGGCAGGTGCTGACCTGCGACGAACAGGAGAACCCGGACCTGTACTGGGCCTGCCGCGGCGGTGGCGGCGGGAACTTCGGCATCAACCTCTCCTTCACCTTCCGGGCCACCGCCGTGTCGGACGTCTCCACCTGCCTGCTGCTGTGGGAGGGGGGCGACGCCCCCCGTGCCTTCGCGGCGGTGCAGGAGGTCGCGCTCCGGGCACCGGACGAGTTCTCGGTCCGCCTGGGCGTCAGCGCGGCCGGCGGCTCGGATCCCGTGGTGTCCGCCGTCGGGTTGCACCTCGGCCCCGCGAGCGAACTGCGGGACCTGCTCGCCCCGGTGCTCGCAGCGGTCCGTCCGGTGCGCGAGGACATAGCGGACCGGACGTTCTGGGAGGCCAAGGACTATCTGCTGCACGAGACCTCCGGCGGACCGTTCGCCGTGCGGACCAACTTCGCCACCGGGCCGCTGCCCGCCGAGGCCGTGGCCGCGGTCCTCGCCCGGCTCGAACGCCGGCCGGGCAGTGACAACCCGGACGGCTGCGGTCTGGCCCTGTACACCTGGGGCGGCGCGATCAACCGAGTGGCCCCGGCCGACACCGCGTTCGTCCACCGGGACGCCCGGTTCCTGGTCAGCATGGACACCTCCTGGGCCGAACACGACGGTCCGGCCACCGTCGAAGCCAATCTCCGCTGGCTGGCGGGGCTGCGGGAAGCGGTCGCGCCGTACGTGACCGACGGCGCGTACCAGAACTTCATCGACCCGGACCTGCCCGACTGGCGCACGGCCTATTACGGCGCCAACTATCCGCGGCTCGTGGAGATCAAGAAGCGTGTCGACCCCGACGGCTTCTTCAGCTTCGGACAGAGCATCGGTTCCTGAGCGGACGGGTCGACGCGGCGCCGTCTCCGGCCGGGCGGTCCCGTCCTCATGGAGTTTTCCCCTCCGCTTTGGGTAGGCGGACTCCATGAGCGAGGAGACCCGCACGCTGGTCCTCGGCGGAGGGACCCAGGGCACCGTGACCCGCTGCCGGGACTTCACCCGGCGCGCACTCGTCGACTGGCGCTGGCTCACCGGCCCGGTCGAAGCGGCCGGCCGGGAGGACGACGCGGACCTGCGGGAGGCCGCCGAGGACGTCCTGCTCATCGTGTCCGAACTGGTCAGCAACGCCTGCGTCCATGCGGGCGGGCCCCACGCACTGGCCCTGCGTCGCAGTGCCGCACGGCTGCGCATCGAGGTCGGCGACGGGAGCCCCCAGCACCCCCGTCGCCTGGGGACCGAGGACCCCGCCCTCCCGCTCGGGCACGGCCTGGTCATCCTGGAGCGACTCGCCCGCGCCTGGGGCTGGGAGCCCTACGCCGACGGGCGCATCGGCAAGACGGTGTGGGCGGAAGTCCCCGTTCCGGTGGGGCGTCCGCCGCTGCCCCCGGCCCCGGTCACGGGTCTTCCAGGAGGCTCGTCCGCAGGGCGGCCAGGGTCCGGTTGAGCAGCCGCGACACGTGCATCTGCGACAGCCCCAGCCGATCGCCGATCTCGGACTGCGTCAGCCCCTCGCCGAAGCGCAGCGAGAGCAGCGTGCGTTCCCGCGCGGGCAGTCCGGCCAGGATCGGCTTGAGGGACTCCAGGCACTCGATCTTGTCGTACGCCGTCTCCTCCATGCCGAGCGAGGGCCGCTCGGCATGGCCCTCCCGGTCGCCGTCCTCCTGTGAGGTCGGTGCGTCGAGGGAGCGTGCGGAGTAGGCGTGCGCGGCCCTCTGCCCCTCCGCGAGCTCCTCGCAGGTGACCTGGAGCTGCCCGGCCAGTTCGGCGTCCGTGGGCTCGCGCCCGAGGTCCTGCTCCAGGGCGTCGTGGGCCTTGGCGGCATCGAGCCGCAGCTCCTGGAGCCGCCGGGGCACCTTGACCGCCCAGCTGGTGTCGCGGAAGAAACGCTTGACCTCGCCGACGATGGTCGGGATCGCGAAGGTGGTGAACCCCACCCCCCGCTCCGGGTCGAACCGGTTGATCGCCTTGATCAGACCGATCGTGCCGACCTGGACGATGTCCTCCATCGGCTCGCTCCGGCCGCGGAACCGACGGGCAGCGTATTTCACCAGGCTCAGGTTGAGCTCCACGAGGGTGTTGCGGACGTAGGAGTACTCGGCGCTGCCCTCTTCGAGGCTCCGCAGCCGGTGGAACAGTGCCTCCGACAGCGTCCGGGCCTCGCCGGTGCTCACACTCAGCGTGTCCTGCGGTATGCCTTCGGTGACCTGTGCGTACAGCATGTGGGCTCCTCCGACGGGTGGTCGCACCGCGTGCCTCCGTGCGGCACGGCCGTCTCGTGAGCTGTCCTCCGGGATATACCCCCGTCCGGGGGGCCTGAAGCCGCGGCGGCGGCGCCGAGCGGCTCACGCGCCTGCCGTCGGGGAGCGCAGGGCCTGGCGCACCGACCAGAGGACCGATACCAGCGGCACCGCCACCACCGCGCCCAGCACGCCTGCGGCGATGGCGCCCGCGACCACGGACAGGGCCACCACCAGCGGGTGGAGGCGTACCGCCCAGCTCATCAGCAGCGGGTGCAGCAGGTGTCCCTCGATCTGCCCGATGATCACGATCAGGGCGACCACGAGTGCGGCGACCAGCGGACCCTTGGCCGCCAGCGCGACCACCACGGCCACCGCCAGGGCGACCGGAGAGCCGATCAGCGGGATGAACGCGGCGAAGAACTCCAGCAGCGCGAGCGGCACGGCCAGCGGCACACCCAGGGCGTAGAGCGCCACGCCCACGAGGACCGCGTTGGTCGCGGCGACGAGCACGATGCCGTGGGTGTATCCGGTGAACGTCCGCCACGCCGCGCGCCCCGCCACCGCCAGCCGCTCCTGGCCGCCCCGCGGGAACTGGCTGCACAGCCACTGCCACTGCCGGTCACCCGAATAGATGAAGAAGACCGAGCAGAACAGCGACAGCGCCACCACGGTGAGGGCCGCCACGAGCCGCCCGGCGCCACTCACGGCCGTGCTGAGCAGGGTCGCGCGATGACTGGAGAGGTACGAACCGATCCGGTCCCGCAGGTCGCTCAGCGCATGGGGGCTCAACCGCAGGGGCGGCTGCTCCAGCAGGGGCTGGAGGCGGTCCAGCCCCACTCGGAACTCGGCCACGAGCGAGTTCCATTCCGCGGCCACGGTCTCCCCGACGAAAGCGAGCGCGCCGAGCGCGAGCACGATGCTCCCCACCAGCGAGCAGGCCACGGCGAGCGAGCGCGGAATCCAGCGGGCCAGCAGATCGGCCACCGGGCGCAGCAGCGCGGCCACGACCAGGCCGAGGAAGACGGCCAGTCCGACCTCGTGGAAGCGACCCAGCACGATGAACACCACGTACACGAGGGCGCCCACCACCAGCAGCCGCCAGGCGTGCTCCGAGGCAGTGCGTAGGAGCGGCGACACGGAGGACCCGGACGGTCCGACGGTCGGCCGCCCGCCCGGCCGCGGGCCCCTTACGCGCCGGGCGGTCACCCGTACGGGGGATTGCTGGCCCTCCGTACGCGGCCCGTTCGGGCGGGGCTCCGGCCGCCCTGCGGATCGCCTGGTCATGTACCGCCTCTGCCGTGGCCCAATAGGTATATTTCCCCACGAACTGCCACGCTGGGACTGGTGCTGCACGCATGCGGGACCAGATTCGCCCGAAGGAACCGCCGAATGCCCACCCCCGGGACGGGCTCGCCTCCCGTGCTGGACGAGGCGCCCGCCGGGCAGGCGCAGGACCCGCGCAACCGCACCGATCGGCGCCGACCGCGCCGACGCCCTGAACCGGAGGAGGTGGACCTGGTGCGCACCGCCTTTCTGATGGCGCCCGAAGGCGTCGAGGAGATCGAGCTCACCGAACCCTGGAAGGCCGTGATCAGGGCCGGATGGAACCCGCAATTGGTCTCGACCAGAGCGGGGCAGGTACGCGCGTACCACCACCTGGAGAAGGCGGGCCGGTTCACCGTCGACCACGTGCTCGCGGGCGACACCGCCGAGGCCTTCGACGCACTCGTCCTACCCGGTGGCCTCGCCAACCCGGACGCGCTGCGGACGGACCGGCGGGCCGTGGGCTTCGTCCGGAGCTTCTTCGAGGCCGGCAAACCCGTCGCGGCGATCTGTCACGCCCCCTGGATGCTGGTGGAGGCCGACGTCGTCCGGGACAGGACGCTGACCTCCTGGCCGAGCCTGGCCACGGACGTCCGCAACGCGGGCGGTACCTGGGTCGACGAGGAGGTCCACGTCTGTCGCGCCGCCCCGTCCACGCTGGTCACCAGCCGCAAGCCGGCCGATCTGGACGCCTTCTGCGCTGCCCTCGTCAAGGAGTTCGTCGCGACATGATCACGGTCGGGGTTGAGGAAGAGTACGTGCTGTTGGACGCCGTCACCCATCTGCCGGTGGCCCGGGCGGAGGACGTACGGGCCGCAGGGGGCCTCGCGTCCCTGGTGGACGAGGGCGAGGTGCAGAACGAGCTGCTCCAGGCGCAGGTCGAGGTCGCCACGCCCATCTGCACGGACCTGGAGGAGGTGGGCGGGCACCTGCTGCGCCTGCGGCACGCGCTGGGAGCCGCCGCGGACGAGCACGGCTGTCTGCTCGCCACCTCCGCCACGGCGCCGCTGAGAGACGCGGAGGTGCCAGTTCCGGTCACCCAGAAGCCGCGCTACCTCAAGATGCGCGAGGAAGCCCGCAGGCTGGTGGACGAGCAGCTGATCAACGGCATGCACGTGCACGTGGCGGTGCCCGACCGGGAGATGGGCGTCGCCGCCCTGAACCGACTGCGCGTATGGCTTCCGACGCTGCTCGCCATGTCGGCGAACTCGCCCCTGTGGGACGGGCGTGACACCGGATTCGCCAGCTGGCGCACCATCGTCTTCGGCCGTTGGCCGGTCAGCGGCCCGCCACCGTACTTTCGTACGCTCGCCGACTACGAGCAACGCATCGACGCGCTGATGGAGGCGGGGGTGATCGCGGACCGGGGGCAGGTGTACTGGCAGGCCCGGCTGTCCGAGCGCTACCCCACGCTGGAGGTGCGCTGCCTGGACGTGCAGTTGGACGCGACCGAGGCAGTCCTGCTCACCGGGATCATCCGCGGACTGCTCAGCACCGCGATCGCCGAGGAGAAGGCCGGCGCCGCACCGGTGGAGTGCGCCCCCGAGCTACTGCAGGCCGCGATGTGGCACGCCGCCCGGCACGGCCTCGACAGCACGCTCGTCGATCCGATGGGGCACAACCGCAGCGCCGGCGACGTGCTCTGCCTGCTGATGCAGTACATCACCCCCGCCCTGGAGGAGGCCGGGGACCTGCGCGAGGTGAGCGCCCTGCTGCACCGGCTCCTCCAACAGGGCACGCCCGCGGACCGGCAGCGCAGGGCCCTCGCGCAGGGCGGCATGCCGGCCCTCGCCGACCTGATCACCGCACAGCTCCCCGGAGCCGGCGGCTGACCCCCGCCGGCCCGCACATCCGGCCCGGCCCGGGTCCCTCCGCGGCGCGCCGCCCGACCGTGACGCCCCGCAACCTGTAGGGGAGTGGGATACAAGCACGGCGGCCGCCCGTTCTCGACGCGGCGAGAATCTGGAGGACGGATGACGTCACTGGACGGACCACCGCACGCGACACCCCCCGTCGAAGGCACCGAACCCGTCGAGCGGCGCACCTCACGACGTGTCGGGCAAGGCGCGGCGGTAGTGCGCTGGCTGTCGACCACCGACCACAAGGTGATCGGCAACCTCTACCTCGTGACGGCCTTCGCCTACTTCCTGTTCGGTGGGGTGCTGGCCCTGCTGATGCGCGCAGAGCTCGCCCGCCCCGGAACGCAGATCTTCTCGAACCAGCAGTACAACGAACTGTTCACCGTCCACGGCACGATCATGATGCTGCTGTTCGCGACCCCGACCTTCACTGGTTTCGCCAACGCGGTCATGCCGCTGCAGATCGGCGCGCCCGACGTGGCCTTTCCGCGGCTCAACGCCTTCACCTACTGGGTGTACCTCTTCGGTGGACTCCTGGTCGTCTCCGGCTTCCTGACGCCGGACGGGGCCGCGGCCTTCGGCTGGTTCGCCTACGCACCCCTCAACGGGGCCCCGTACTCACCGGGCTCCGGCGCCGACCTGTGGATCATGGGACTGGCCGTATCGGGTCTGAGCACCATCCTCGGCGCGGTCAACTTCATCACCACCATCGTCTGCCTGCGCGCGCCGGGCATGACGCTGTTCCGCATGCCGATCTTCACCTGGAACGTGCTCTTCACGTCCATCCTGGCGCTCCTGGCCTTCCCCGTACTGACCGCCGCCCTGCTGGTCCTGGAAGCGGACCGGAAGTTCGGCGCGCACGTCTTCGACCCGGCCAACGGGGGTGCGCTGCTGTGGCAGCACCTCTTCTGGTTCTTCGGTCATCCGGAGGTGTACATCGTCGCCCTGCCGTTCTTCGGCGTGGTGAGCGAGATCCTCCCGGTCTTCAGCCGGAAGCCGATGTTCGGCTACGTGTCCCTGATCGCCGCCACGATCGCCATCACCGGCCTGTCCGCGACGGTGTGGGCGCACCACATGTTCGCCACGGGCGCGGTCCTGCTGCCCTTCTTCTCCCTCCTGTCCTTCCTGATCGCCGTCCCGACGGGGGTGAAGTTCTTCAACTGGATCGGGACCATGTGGAAGGGGTCGCTGTCCTTCGAAACGCCGATGCTGTGGTCGGTCGGCTTCCTCGTCACGTTCCTCCTCGGGGGGCTGACGGGCGTTCTGGTGGCCTCGCCGCCGATGGACTTCCACCTGACGGACAGCTACTTCGTCGTCGCCCACCTGCACTACGTCCTCTTCGGCACGATCGTGTTCGCCACCTTCGGCGGCTTCTACTTCTGGTGGCCCAAGCTCACCGGCCGGATGCTCGACGAGCGGCTCGGGAAGATCCACTTCTGGACGCTGTTCATCGGCTTCCAGACCACGTTCCTGGTCCAGCACTGGCTCGGAGAGGCGGGCATGCCCCGCCGGTACGCGGACTACTTGGCGAGCGACGGCTTCACCGCCCTCAACACGGTCTCCAGCATCGGTGCCTTCCTCCTGGGCCTGTCCACGCTGCCGTTCCTCTACAACGTGTGGAAGACCCAGCGCCACGGCGAGCGGGTCACCGTCGACGACCCCTGGGGATGGGGCCGTTCGCTCGAATGGGCGACCGGCTGTCCGCCGCCGCGGCACAACTTCGGCGTCCTGCCCCGGATCCGCTCCGAGTCCCCGGCCTTCGACCTGCACCACCCGGAGGTGCCCCGTGAAGACTGAGGCCTGGCTCTTCACCGGCACGGCCCTGTTCTTCGGGGCCACGACCGCCGTCTACGGATGGTTCTCCGCGGAGCCGGCAGGAACTGCCGCCCTGGGCGTGTCCTTCCTCATGGCGAGCCTGGTCGCCGCGTTCTTCTGGCGCCAACACCGGCGCGGCGGAGAGCGGCCGGAGGACCGCAGTACGGGAGAGGTGCGGGAAGCGGCCGGCCGGCGGGGATTCTTTCCGGCCCGCAGCTACTTCCCGGTCGTGGCCGCCGCGGGCAGCGCGCTGGTGGGGCTGGGCGTGGTGCAGGGGCTGTGGTTGTGCCTCATCGGGTGCGGGGTGCTGCTGCCCGGGGTCCTGGGCTTCGCCTTCCAGGACCTCGACCACCCCGAGTAGCCGGGCCCGGGCCTGAGCCCGGCCGCGTACCGGTCTTGCTCAGCCGTCCGATCCGTCCGATCCGTCCGATCCGTGCGACGGGCGGTCCGGTCCTGCGACGATGGCCGTGGCCTTGCGCCGCTGTGAGGGGGTCGTCGGAAGGATGACCCGATCCCGGTAGTACCAGGAGCCGATCGCCGCCCGCGAGCGGTTCACCAGGACCCGCAGCCGCCCGCCGCCCGCGGAGGAGGGCGCTCGCCGGGGCTGCGGCCGTTCCCGTACGAGCAGGCCGTACCGCTCGTCGGCCGACAGGGGCCGGTGCTCCGGGTGGAAGCCGCCCCCGGCGTCCTGGCGCACGAGCCCGGACTCGACGCCCCCGGCCAGGCGGCCCGCCTCCTGCGCCTGAAGGGCCAGACACAGCCGCCTGGTCAGCCAGAACGCCGCCACCGGAACCACGAAGAAGGCGGCGCGCAGCACCCACGTCACCGCACTCACGGACACGTCGAAGACGAACGCCACGATGTCCTGACCGCCCGCCACGAGCAGCACCGCGTAGCACGAGAGGGCCGCCACCCCGAGTCCCGTGCGCACCGGCCGGTCGCGCGGCCGGTCGCACAGGTGCCGCTCGCCCGTCCCGCTGGTGATCCAGCGCTCGAAGAAGGGGTAGGCGTACAGGGCGGTGAAGAGCATCCCGGGCAGCAGTACGCCCGTCACCAGCGGGTTCCAGCTCAGGGTATGGCCCCAGGCACGGGTCTCCACACCGGGCATCAGCCGCAGCGCCCCCTCCAGGAACCCGATGTACCAGTCCGGTTGGGAGCCGGTGGAGACCAGATCGGGGCGGTAGGGGCCGTACACCCAGATGGGGTTGACCTGCGCCACGGCTCCGAGGCAGGTCAGCACGCCGAAGACGGTGAAGAACAGCCCGCCGGACTTGGCCATGTACTGGGGGAACAGCGGGAGGCCCACGACATTGCGGCCGGTCCTGCCGCGTCCCGGCCACTGGGTGTGCTTCAGCACGAAGACCAGCACGACGTGCACGGTGACCAGGGCCAGCAGTAGGCCGGGGACGAGCAGGATGTGCACGGGGTAGAGCCGGGACACGATGTCGTCACCGGGGAACTCGCCGCCGAAGGCGAACATGCTGAGGTAGGTGCCGACGAGTGGTACGGAGAGCATGATCCCCTGGGCGATGCGCAGGCCGGTACCGGACAGCAGGTCGTCGGGGAGCGAGTAGCCGGCGAACCCCTCCAGCAGCGCCAGCAGGAACAGCGTGACGCCGACCGTCCAGTTGGCCTCGCGCGGGCGCCGGAACGCGCCGGTGAAGAACACGCGCAGCATGTGGGCGCCGATGGCGGCGATGAAGACGATCGCCGCCCAGTGGTGGACCTGTCGGATCAGCAGCCCGCCGCGCACGTCGAAGCTGATCCGCAGGGTGGAGAGGTAGGCCTGCGACATCCGCACCCCTTGCAGGGGCGTGTACGAGCCGCGATAGACCGCCTCCGCCATCGAGGGGTCGAAGAAGAAGGTCAGGAACACCCCGGTGAGCAGCAGGACGACCAAGCTGTACAGGGCCAGCTCGCCCAGCAGGAACGACCAGTGGTCGGGAAACACCTTGCGCAGGACCGCACGGGTGAGCTCCGCCAGGGGGAGCCTGGCGTCCAGCCCGCCGGCGCCGCGCAGTGCGGTGCGCTTCGTTCCCTCCCCCAAGCCTGACTTCCGTGTCGACGTCGGCACCGCGTGTACCTCCTGTGTCGCCCGGAGTGCGCCCCACGCTACCGAACGTCACGATTCAGGGGCAATGCAGACACGGCGGACATGGGTGGTGACGGATGATGGGAGGGGAGAACCGGCTGCTCCGGCCGGCCGGAGCAGCTGCGCCCCCGACGTGCGCGGGAATACCGCCGCCGCGAGGATGGGCGGGACGAAGGACGGAGCGTGAGTGGTGGAGATTTCTACGAGGGAGGTCTTCGGCGCCCCGTGCTGGGTCAGCCTGATGGCCCGTGATCTCCAAGGAGCCCAGCAGTTCTACGGTGCGGTCCTCGGCTGGAAGTTCAGACCCGCCCGACTCGGTGAGGGATGGACGGTCGCCGCGTTGGACGGGGTGCCGGTGGCCGGCATCGGGACGCTGACCGCGGATTTCCCGATCGCCGTGGCGTGGACGCCGTACTTCGCCGTCGACGACGCCGACGTGGTGGTGGACCGGATCCGCGAACGCAGCGGCACGATCGCGGTCGGCCCGGTCTCCTTCCCCTCCGGCGGCCGGGGTGCGCTGGCCGCCGACCGGGACGGGGCCGTTTTCGGGATCTGGGAAGGCGGCGTGTCGGCCGACTGGCGGGTGGGCCGGGGCCCGGCACCGGCCTGGCTGGAGCTGCGGACCAGGGACGGCTTCGAGGCGGCGATCTTCTACGGTGAGGTGCTGGAGTGGGCCACCGGCCGCCCCGGGTGCTGCGAGGTCTCCTACGAGGACGACCAGGTCGTCCTGCGGCAGGCGGGCGAGCCCGTCGCCCGCCTGAACGGCGGGATCATCGAGGGCGCGTTGCACGCCCCGGAGACCAGGCCCCGGTGGCACGTCTACTTCCGCGTCCCGGACCTCGACGAGGCCATCGAGGCGGCCACCGCAGCCGGCGGGACCACGCTGTCGACCATCGTCTCCAGCGCCACCGACCGCTGGGTCTCCCTGCGCGATCCCGAGGGGGCGATGTTCACCCTCACGGTGGCCCGTGCGCCCTCCGACTGACGCCGGGTCGCCGTCGCCGTGACCTCCGCGCCCCGTGTCCACGGAAGTCACGGGAGCGCCCGCCCCGACCCCGCGGTGCCCGGCGCCGGGCACCAATGGCCCACCGCGCTCGCGGGCCGTGGGCCGGCGGTGTCCGCTGGCAGGGTGAAGCAGGTGTTCTCCCTGCCCGGCCGCCGGTGGTGGGCGGGTCTGCCGCCGGCCGCGGATGCCGCCGTCATGGCCGCCGGCATCCTTTCCGCCGGCCTGTACCTCATCGGGTCCGAGGGCGCTCGCCGCCGAGCTGCGCCGCTGGCGCCCGCACGTCGGCCGTAGCCGCCCGGGAGTCACAGCGCTAGGAGCGGCGTGTTACGGCCGCGTTCAGGGCGCCCGCCACGGCAGTCCACACGAGCAGGACCACCGTCAGTGCCAGGGCCCAGGCCGATCCGTGGTGCAGCGTCAGCAGCCCGCCGGTCAGCGCTCCGCAGAACAGCACCATCACCGACACCAGCCGCCGTACCGCGGCGTGATCCCACGCGCTGGCGGCCAGGCCGGTGAGCGCCCGGGTGACGACGCCGGTGGTCAGATCGGGCACGGCCAGCCGGAAGACGACGGAGTTCTGCAGGCCCATGCCGAGGGCGAGCAGCACCACGGCCGGCAGTCGGCCCGCGTTGCTCGCCGTCAGAGCGAGCGCGGTGGCCACCAGTACGGCCTGGGCCGCCACCAGCGGCGCGAACATCCGCGCCGGCTCCCGGCCGAGACGCAACCGGCCGGCGGTGAACGCCCCGGACAGGAAGCCGAAGAGCGCCAAGAGGGAGGCCACGACCGACAGTTCGCCGTCACCGGCGAGCGCGAACCCGAGCAGGACCACGTTGCCGGTCATGTTGGCGACGAAGACGTGGTCGAGCGAGAGGAAGCTCACCGCGTCCACCACCCCGCTCACGAAGGTGAGCGCGACCAGCAGCGGCGGCAGCGTCCCGTGGGGCGCGTTCCCGCTCTCCGGCTCCGGCGGAAACAGCAGTGCGGCCAACGGCCGCAGGATCCCGCGCCGCTCGGCAGTCATCGCACGCCTTCCTGTCCAGGTGGGCCCGGCGGGCGCACACCCGATCCGCAGGACCAGGACCAGGACCAGGACCAGGATGAGGGGGACGGGGACGGGGAGTGGGGGCGCCGGTCGGCAGAGAGCGTAGCGGCGCGGGCAGCGGCCGTGAGCGAGCGACCCGCTGCCCGCGACCCGCTCCCGTGGCGACTGATGCTCCTATTGGCAGTCAAGGGCTGCTGAGAACCTGAGGGTGGCCCGGTCAGGTTTGGTTGGGGTGCAGGGCGACACTGTCCGATCCGACG
>NZ_JBEXQA010000022.1:104427-118766 GCF_040612395.1 Streptomyces sp. NPDC006430 | reverse complement strand
ACGGCCGTGATCGCCTCCGTCGTCGCGATGCTCGCACTCGACTGGCGGCTCACCCTCGTCTCCCTGCTCCTCCTGCCCGTGCCCCGGCCGCACGCACGTCACGAGCCGAGGATCGTGGCGAGGAACTCCCCGGTCCACGCCAGCAGTTCCCGCCCGACCAGCGGCTTGCCGCCGACCCGGGCGGTCTTCGGCCGCGGGACCAACACCTGCGAGGTGGCCGGCTTGAGCACCGAGCCCGGGTAGAGCCGCTTCAGACGCAGCTCCTGCGATTCGCGCAGCTCCACCGGCCCGAACCGGATGTTGGGGCCCTGGAGGGTGATGTCGCCGACCCCGCAGGCCCGGGCCAGCATCCGCAACCCGGCCACCAGTAGCAGGTTCTCTACCGGCTCCGGCAGCTTGCCGTAGCGGTCGTGGAGTTCCTCCCGCACCGCCTTGACGTCCGCCTCGGAGTTCGCCGCGGCGATGGACCGGTACGCCTGCAGGCGCAGCCGCTCGCCCGGCGCGTAGTCGTGCGGGACGTGCGCGTCGACCGGAAGCTCGATCTTGACCTCCAGCGGCGGCTCCTCCTCCACCCCGCCCTCCACGGCGGCCCGGTAGTCGGCCACGGCCTCGCCGACCATGCGGATGTACAGGTCGAAACCGACGCCCGCGATGTGGCCGGACTGCTCGCCGCCGAGCAGGTTGCCCGCCCCGCGGATCTCCAGGTCCTTCATCGCCACGTACATGCCGGCGCCCATCTCGGTGTGCTGGGCGATCGTCGCGAGCCGCTCGTGCGCCGTCTCGGTCAGCGGCTTCTCCGGCGGGTAGAGGAAGTAGGCGTACCCGCGCTCACGACTGCGACCCACGCGGCCTCGCAGCTGGTGCAGCTGGGAGAGGCCGAAGTTGTCGCCGCGCTCCACGATGAGGGTGTTCGCGTTGGAGATGTCGATGCCCGACTCGACGATCGTCGTCGAGACGAGCACGTCGAACTTCTTCTCCCAGAAGTCCACGACGACCTGTTCCAGGGCCTGTTCGGACATCTGCCCGTGCGCGGTCGCGATCCGCGCCTCGGGCACGATCTCGCGCAGCTTGGCGGCTGCCCGGTCGATGGACTCGACCCGGTTGTGGATGTAGAAGCACTGGCCCTCGCGCAGCAGTTCGCGCCGGATGGCCGCGCCGATCTGCTTCTCCTCGTACGGTCCGACGAAGGTGAGCACCGGGTGGCGCTCCTCCGGCGGGGTGGTGATGGTCGACATCTCGCGGATGCCGGTCACCGCCATCTCCAGGGTGCGCGGGATCGGCGTCGCGGACATGGTGAGCACGTCCACGTTGGCGCGCAGCTTCTTCAGCTGCTCCTTGTGCTCGACTCCGAACCGCTGCTCCTCGTCGACGATGACCAGGCCCAGGTCCTTGAACTTGGTCTCCTGCGAGAACAGCCGGTGCGTACCGATGACCACGTCTACGGAGCCCTCGCGCAGGCCCTCCAACGTGGCCTTGGACTCGGTGTCGCTCTGGAAGCGGGACAGCGCCTTCACGTTGACCGGGAACTGGCTGTAGCGCTCGGAGAAGGTCCCGAAGTGCTGCTGCACCAGCAGCGTGGTCGGTACGAGGACCGCGACCTGCTTGCCGTCCTGGACGGCCTTGAAGGCGGCCCTCACCGCGATCTCGGTCTTTCCGTAGCCGACGTCGCCGCAGATCAGGCGGTCCATGGGGACGGACTTCTCCATGTCCTCCTTGACCTCGGCGATGGTGGTGAGCTGGTCGGGGGTCTCCGCGTACGGGAAGGCGTCCTCCAGCTCGCGCTGCCAGGGGGTGTCCGGCCCGAAGGTGTGGCCGGGCGCCGCCATGCGCGCGCTGTACAGCTTGATCAGGTCGGCGGCGATCTCCTTGACCGCCTTCTTGGCGCGCGCCTTGGTCTTGGTCCAGTCGGCGCCGCCCAGCCGGTGCAGGGTCGGGGCCTCGCCGCCGACGTACTTGGTGACCTGCTCCAGCTGGTCGGTGGGGATGTAGAGGCGGTCGCCGGGCTGGCCGCGCTTGGCGGGGGCGTACTCGACGAGGAGGTACTCGCGGGTGGCGCCCTGCACCGTGCGCTGCACCATCTCGACGTAACGGCCCACGCCGTGCTGCTCGTGGACGATGTAGTCGCCAACCTCCAGCGTGAGGGGGTCGATGGACTTGCGGCGCCGGGTCGGCATCCGGCCCAGGTCCTTGGTGGCGGTGCGCTGGCCGGTCAGGTCGGTCTCGGTGAGGACGGCCAGGCGCAGCGCCGGGTCGACGAAGCCGTTGTCGAGGGAGCCGCAGGCGACGTGGACGAGGCTGGGCTCCAGGGTGCGCAGGTCGGCTTCGAGCCGGGCTGCGATGCCCTCACCGCCGAGCACCTCGACGGTGCGGGCGGCCGGGCCGTGGCCCTCGGTGAGGTAGACGGTGTGCCAGCCCTCGGCGATCCACGCCTTGGTGTCGGCCAGTGCCCGGGCGGTGTCGCCCCGGTAGGCCTCGGGGGCGTGCATGCCGAGCTTGAGGGTGTCCCCAGCACCCGACACGTCGAAGGCGTGCGTCAGCGTTTCGTCGGAGGCGAAGGGGGAGACCGACCACCACATCATGCCGAGCTCGCGGGCCCGGTCGCGGACCTCCGCGATCCCGCGCAGCGAGGCCGCGCCGACGTCGATGGGGGCCTCTCCGCCGCCAGCGGTGGCCGCCCAGGAGGCCATGAGGAACTCCTGGGAGGTCGCCACCAGGTCGGCGGCCCGGGTGCGCACCCGCTCCGGGTCGCACACCACGGCCATGGACCCGGCCGGCAGGACGTCGATCAGCAGTTCCATGTCGTCGACCAGGACCGGCGCGAGGGACTCCATGCCCTCCACGGCGATCCCCTCGGCGATCTTGTTCAGTAGCTCGCCGAGCTCGGGGTGCTGCTCGGCGAGGGCTGCGGCCCGCTCCCGTACCGCGTCGGTCAGCAGCAGCTCGCGGCAGGGCGGGGCCCACAGACCGTGTTCGGCGATCTCCAGGGACCGCTGGTCGGCGACCTTGAAGTAGCGGATCTCCTCGACCTCGTCGCCCCAGAACTCCACGCGCAGCGGGTGCTCCTCGGTGGGCGGGAACACGTCGAGGATGCCGCCGCGCACGGCGAACTCCCCGCGCTTCTCGACGAGCTCGACGCGGGCGTAGGCGGCTGCCGCCAGCGCCTCGGTGACCTCGCCCAGATCGACGCTCGCACCCTGCCGAAGGCTCACCGGCACCAGGTCCCCGAGCCCCTTGACCTGCGGCTGGAGGACGGAGCGGATCGGCGCCACCACGACGGAGACGGGCCCGGCGGCCGGGTCGTCCTTGCTCGGGTGGACGAGCCGGCGCAGTACGGCGATCCGGCGGCCCACGGTGTCGCTGCGCGGCGAGAGCCGCTCGTGCGGCAGCGTCTCCCAGGACGGGAACTCCGCCACCTCGTCGGGCGGCAGGAACGACCGCAACGCGGCGGCCAGGTCCTCGGCCTCACGCCCGGTGGCGGTGACCGCGAGCACGGTCCGCTCGGTCCTGGCGGCCAGCGCGGCGATGACGAAGGGCCGCGCCGCCGGCGGGCCGACGAGGTCCACGTGCATGCGGTTGCCGTCCCCGGCCGCGGTGACCGCCTCGGCGAGGGCCGGGTCCCGGGTGACGGCGTCGAGCAGTCCGTGCAGGCTCATGAGGGAGGCTTTCCGTCCGGTGAAGGGGCAACGCGAAGGGCCCGACACGCACGCGGGCCGGGGGTTCCCACCCTACGACGCGCCCCGATGCCGCGCGCGTGGGATTCGGGTCACCCGCAGGGGTGACGGAGCCGGGCGTTGCCGGGGCGCCCCCGCCGTTCCCGTACCGGCCGTGCGACGACGACACCGGCCCCGGCCGCCCTCATGGGCAGCCGGGGCCGGTGCGCTCCCCCGTCGGGTTCCCCCGTCGTTCCCCCGTTGGTTCCCCCGTCGTTCCCCCGTGACGACCGCTTGAGCTACTCGCTCGCGATCGCGTTCAGTACGTTCATCCGCCCCGCCCGGAAGGCCGGAACCAGTGCGGCGAACAGGCCCACGAAGGCCGACCCGGCGAAGACGCCGATGATCGTCGGCCACGGGATCTCCAGCACCTTCAGGCCCTGGAGGGCGAGGAGCTGCTGTGCGGTGGCTCCCCAGCCCATGCCGAGGCCGAGGCCGAGGAGGGCTCCGAAGAGGGCGATGACCACCGACTCCAGGCGGATCATGCGGCGCAGCTGGCGGCGGGAGAGACCGATGGCGCGCATCAGACCGATCTCGCGGGTCCGCTCGACCACCGAGAGGGCGAGGGTGTTCACGACGCCGAGGACCGCCACGATGATCGCGAGGGCGAGGAGCCCGTAGACCATGTTCAGCAGCTGGCCGACCTGGTCCTTGAGGGCCTTCTTGTAGTCGGTCTGGTTGCGCACGTCGTACTGGGGGTAGTCCGCGAGCGCCGCCTTGACGGCCGCGTACGCGGCATCGGGCTTGCCGTCGGCCTTGGCCAGCAGCATGAAGGGCAGCGGCATCCGGTCGGCCGGCACGAACTCCCGGGCCGTCGCGGTGCTGACGTACATCACGCCCTTGTCGATGTTGCCCTCGTCGGAGGTGATCGCGGTGACCTTCAGCTTCGTCGTCCGGCCTTCGTCGAACGCGACCGTCAGCTCGTCTCCGACCTTGACGTGGTGCTCCTTCGCGTAGAGGGAGCCGACCGACATCGCGCCCTTGCCGTACGCCGCCGCGTGCTCGCCGGCCACCATCTTGCGCCGGACGTCCTGGACGTAGGTCGGGTCGGTGACGCTGAGGCCGCCGTCCTGGACGGAGCCGTCGGGCGCGGTGACCTTCGCCTTCACCTCCCGGTACGCGGTGACGTGGTCGAGGCCCTTGGTGGCGCGCAGCGCCTGCTCCGCCTGGGGCAGGATCGGCTGCTGGGACTGCGACTGGACGATGTAGTCCGCGCCGACCGACTTGTCGAGCTCGTCGGTGGCGGAGGCCACCATCGAGGAACCGACCACCGACAGGCAGGCGACCAGCGCCAGTCCGATCATCAGCGCGGCGGCCGTGGCGCCGGTGCGGCGCGGGTTGCGCAGCGCGTTGCGCTCGGCGAGGCGGCCGACGGAGCCGAAGGGCCGCAGGACCGGGCCGGAAAGCACGCGGACCACGAAGCCGGCGAGCAGCGGACCGATCACGATGAAACCGATGAGGGTGAACAGCACGCCGAGGGCCAGCCAGAGCGATCCGGGCCCGGCCTTGTCGGCGCCCGCGGCGAGGAACAGGCCCGCGCAGCCGACGGCGGTGAGGACCAGGCCGACGACGGCCCGGACCCGGCCGGCCTTCTTGTCCCCGGGGGTGCCGGCGTCGCGCAGGGCGGCCATCGGGGAGACCTTGCCGGCCCGGCGGGCCGGGATGAAGGCCGAGACGACGGTGACGACGGTGCCGAGGAGCAGGCCGACGAACGGCGTGGTCCAGGCGACGGTCAGGTCGTTGGTGGACAGGTGCATGCCCATCTGGCCCATGAGCTTCATCAGGCCGACGGCCAGGCCCACGCCGGCGCCGACGCCGAGGAGCGAGCCCACGACGCCGAGCAGGAAGGCCTCCACGATCACCGACTTGAGCACCTGGCCGCTGTCGGCGCCGATGGCGCGCATCAGGCCGATCTCGCGGGTGCGCTGGGCGACCAGCATCGAGAAGGTGTTGAAGATCAGGAAGATGCCGACGAGGAAGGCGATGCCGGCGAAGCCGAGCATCACGTACTTCATCACCTTGAGGAAGGAGCCGACGTCCTTGCGGTTGGCGTCCGCGGCCTCCTTCGCGGTCTGCAGCTTGTACGTGTCCGCGCCGACGGCGGAGGCGATGTTCTTCTTGAGCTGCTCGTCGCTGACCCCGTCCTTGGCGGTGACGTTGACCTGCGTGAACAGGCCGGGGGCGCCGAGCAGCTTCTCCTGCGCGGTGGCCGTGTCGAAGTACACGATCGCCGCACCGGGGTTGGTCACGGTGAAGGTGGCGATTCCGCTGATCCGGGCGCGGACGTCGCCGGTGATGGCGATGGTGCGCAGCTCGTCACCCAGCTCCAGGTGGTGCTTCTTCGCGGTGTCGGCGTCGACCATGACCTCGGCCGGGCCGCGCGGGGCCTGGCCGGAGGTGATCTTCATGGACTTGAGCTCGTTGTCGTTCCAACTGCCCGCGATGGTCGGGGCGCCGGTGGTCGAGCCCATGTTCTCGTTCTTGGCGTTGACGACCGTGACGGACAGCGAGACGACGCCGCCCTCGGCGCCCTTGACTCCCTCGGCCTTCTTGACCTGCTCGACGACCGAGGCGGGCAGCACCTCGGGCCTGCCGCGGTTCGGGGCCTGCTCGCCGCTGCCCTGCGCGGCCTTCGGGCTGACCGTCACGTTGGAGCTGGTGACGGCGAACAGCTTGTCGAAGGTGGTGTTCATCGTGTCGGTGAACACCAGCGTGCCGCAGACGAAGGCGACGGAGAGCAGGACGGCGACGGCGGAGAGCGCCATCCGCCCCTTGTGCGCGACGAAGTTGCGCCGCGAGGTCTTCAGTACGGTGTTGGTGCTCACGAGGTCCGCCCGCGCGCGTCGAAGTCCTTCATCCGGTCCAGGACCTGGTCGGCGGTGGGCCCGTACATCTCGTCCACGATCCGGCCGTCAGCCAGGAAGATGACGCGGTCCGCGTACGAGGCGGCCACCGGATCGTGCGTGACCATCACGATGGTCTGGCCGAGCTCGTCCACCGAGCGGCGCAGGAAGCCGAGGACCTCGGCGCCGGCCCGGGAGTCCAGGTTTCCGGTGGGCTCGTCACCGAAGATGATCTGCGGGCGGGCCGCGAGGGCGCGGGCCACGGCCACGCGCTGCTGCTGGCCACCGGAGAGCTCGGTCGGGCGGTGCTTGAGGCGGCCCGCGAGGCCGACGGTCTCCACGACCCGGTTCAGCCACTCCGCATCGGGTTTGCGGCCCGCTATGTCCATGGGGAGGGTGATGTTCTCCAGGGCGTTCAACGTCGGCAGCAGGTTGAACGCCTGGAAGATGAAGCCGATCCGGTCGCGGCGCAGCTGCGTGAGCTTCTTGTCCTTCAGGCCGGTGACCTCGGTGTCGTCCAGGAAGATCTGCCCGCTGGTCACCGTGTCGAGACCGGCGAGGCAGTGCATCAGCGTGGACTTGCCGGAGCCCGAAGGGCCCATGATCGCGGTGAACTGGCCGCGGCGGATGTCCACGTCCACCTCGTCGAGGGCGACGACGCGCGTCTCCCCGGAGCCGTAGGCCTTGACGACCTTGCGTGCCCGGGCCGCGACGGCTCCATGCCCTCCAGTACCCCCGTGCCTGGTTTCGGTCATAGCCGTTGTCACGGTGCTTCCCCTCGTTCGTTGCGTTACCGCTTGCGGCCGGCGCTGCGTGTGACGCCTCGTGCCGCCGTGAAGTCTGTGGCGCAGGGGGTGTCCGGCGCGCTGGTGCCCGTCGCCGTATCCACCGGGGGGTTAACCCCACCCCGCTCGTATGAACCAGTTAAGGACCTCGCGGAGCCGTCCTCCTCCTCCGTCGGAACGAACCGCCCCTGGACCCTTGTGAGGAGCAACCCCTAGGGGTTCTCCACCCTTTGGGGGACGAGGACTGGGGGATACCGCCGGATACACCGCGGTGAGATGGTGTTCCCCGCAGGTACGTGCACGGTGAAAGGATCTTCGTGGACGCAGCGGAGGGCACGGACGGGAGCGCCGCGGGCGCCGCGGGAAACAGCGGCGACGGCGCAGCAAGCAGCGGCGACGGCGCGGCCGGGGAGAGCCTCGACAGCGCGCCCGGGCGCACGTGCTCCACCACGGGGGCGCAGGCCGCGGCCGGCACCCCGCACGCCGCAGCGATACCCGGCGGACGGCCGCCCGCCGCCGTGGTCGCCGCCCTCATGCTGAGCATGGCCCTCGTCGCCCTCGACAGTTCCATCGTCTCGACCGCCGTCCCCCAGATCGTCGGCGACCTCGGCGGGTTCTCCGTCTTCTCCTGGCTCTTCGCCGGCTATCTGCTCGCCGTCACCGTCACCCTCCCCGTCTACGGGAAACTCTCCGACACCCTCGGCCGCAAGCCCGTCCTGCTCTTCGGCATCGCCCTGTTCCTCGTCGGCTCGCTGCTGTGCGCGGTCGCCTGGAACATGGCCGCCCTCATCGCCTTCCGCATCGTCCAGGGACTGGGCGGCGGCGCCCTCCAGGGCACCGTGCAGACCCTCGCCGCCGACCTGTACCCCCTGAAGGACCGCCCGAGGATCCAGGCCAAGATGTCCACCGTCTGGGCCACCTCCGCCGTGGCCGGCCCGGCGCTCGGCGGATTCTTCGCGGCGTTCGCCGACTGGCGTTGGATCTTCCTGATCAACCTGCCGCTGGCCGGCCTGGCCCTGTGGGCGACCGCCCGTCACCTGGTGGAGCCCGTACGGTCCCCCGGACGCCGGGGCCCGATCGACTGGGCCGGCGCGCTCGCCGTCTTCGCCTGCGGCGGACTGCTGCTCTTCGCACTGGTGCAGGGCGGGGTCGCCTGGCCGTGGCTGTCCGCGCCCTCGCTCGGACTGCTGGCCGCGAGCGCCGTACTGGCGGCCGTGGTCGTGCGGGTGGAACGCCGCGCCGAGGAACCCGTCCTGCCCGGCTGGGTGTGGCGCCGGCGCACCATTGCCGCCGTGAACCTGGCGTTCGGCGCCCTCGGCCTGCTGATGGTCGCCCCGATGGTGTTCGTCCCGACGTACGCACAGTCCGTCCTCGGCCTCGGGCCCGTCAGCGCCGGGCTCGTCATGTCCGCGATGACCCTCAGCTGGCCCCTGTCCGCCGCGCTCAGCCAGCACGTCTACCGGCGCATCGGCTTCCGCGACTCCGCCGTCGTCGGGATCTCACTGGCCACGCTGATCCTCTTCTCCTTCACGCTGCTCCCGTATCCCGCCCGGCCCTGGCAACCGACGCTGATCATGCTGCTGCTGGGCGCGGCCCTCGGCCTCTTCCAACTGCCGCTGATCATCGGTGTTCAGTCCACCGTGGGCTGGTCCGAGCGCGGGACGACGACGGCCTCGGTGCTGTTCTGCCGCCAGGTCGGCCAGAGCGTGGGGGCCGCCCTGCTCGGGGCCGTCGCCAACGCGACCATCGCCGCCCGACTGGCGGACGCCCCGACACCCGGGCTGACGGGCCACCTGGACGACGTGTCCAAGGCCCTCGACCGGCCCGGGCTGCTCCCGCAGGCTGCCGCCGACCACCTGCGCCGGGCCGTGGCCGCCGCCGTGGACCACATCTTCCTCGGCGCGACCGCCACGGCCGTGGCGGCGCTCCTGGTCCTGCTGCTCCTGGCACCGCGACGGTTCCCGGTCCTGGAGGAACAGCGCGAGGACCAGGGCGACTTACCCCGCTCCCGCTTGTCATGAGCCCGGTCAACGGAGTAGATCTCGGAGTCCTGCATCCGAGATCCGTTCCGGGGGGACGACATGCTTTCCGCACTCTTCGCACTGGCCTTACTGATGGCCCTTGCCGCACCGATCGGCCTGCGCCTGCGGCACCGTCCGGACTTCGTCACCGGCCGCGACGGCCGGCTCTCCACCTCCACGACCCTGGCCCTGGCCTGGACGGTGATCCTGGTCTGGCTCCTGCTCGCGATCCTCGCGTACGGGCTCACGGCGGGCGGCGGCGTCGACTACTTCGCCGGGGACGACGGCCCGCTGTCCTCCCTGACCACCGTGTACCTGCCGCTGCTCGGGGGCCCGTACGTGGCCATGATCGCGGCGAAGACGGTCGTCGGCATCCGCCTGGAGAACGGCACCATGAGCAAACCCGCCCCCAAGCCCACGGCCACGGGACGACGGCCACTGCGCGAGCTGATCGCGAACGACAGCGGACGCACCGACCTGATGGACCTCCAGTACGTGGCCCTCAGCTCGGTCACGATGCTGTACGTGGTGCTGTTCTTCCTCTCCGACGTGAGCGGCGGACTCCCCCACCTCCCCGCGGAGATCTGGGCACTGACGGGTGCGCCGGCGGGGGCGTACCTGGTGAACAAGATGGCCACGCGCGGAAATCCGGTGATCACGGCCGTCACACCGGCCGGCGCCGCGCTGGTGGTGGAGGGCGGGGGCTTCGGCCCGCAGGCCCGGGTGGAGGTCGAGGGCGCCGAACTGCCGACGGAGTTCGACCCGGCGACGGGCGCCCTGACCGCGCCGCTGCCGGCCGCCGCACCCCCCGCCTTCACGGTGATGGTCACCTCCCGCGGCCTGCGCAGCGACCCGTACCGGTACGCGCCCACGCCCACGGCCCCGGCAACGCCCTCGGCGACGGTCCCGCCGCAGCAGCCGGCGGGGTAGGCGTCGAGCGGACGGATCACGCGCCCCCGCGCCGCGCATCACGGGAGTTCGGCGAGGAACCCCTCGATCAGCGGGGCTATCTCACCGAGGTGGGTCTCCAGCGCGAAGTGCCCCGCGCCCTCGAAGACGTGCACCTCGGCGTCGGGGACGTCACGCAGGTACGCACGGGCGCCGGCCGGGGTGAAGAACGGGTCCCCCGCCCCCCAGACGACCAGGACGGGGACCCGTGCGGCACGCAGCCAGGCCTGCCAGGCGGGGTAGCGCGCGAAGTTGGAGGCGTAGTCGAAGGCCAAGTCGGCCTGCGCGTCGGCGCGCCCCGGCAGCCCGAGGTAGTGCACGTCGAGCGTCCAGCCGTCGGGGGAGATCAGGCCGGGGTCGGCGACGCCGGTCTCGTACTGGAAGCGGGTGCCCTCCTCGGTGAACAGCCCCCGGACCCGTTCCTCGTGGCCCGGCACATCCCGCCGCAGCCCGGCGAACTCGCGGGCGGCGTCGGAGAGCCCCTCCTCGTACGCGTTGCCGTTCTGCACGATCAGGCCGGTCACCCGCTCGGGCCGGCGTACGGCGAGCCGCAGCCCGACCGGGGCGCCGAAGTCGAAGACGTACAGCGCGAAACGGTCCAGCCCGAGGGCGTCGGTGAATCCCTCCACGACGTCGGCGAGCCGGTCGAAGGTGTACGTGAACCCGTCCGGGGTCTCGGTCCGGCCGAAGCCGGGGTAGTCGGGGGCGATCAGCCGGTACGGGGTGTCGCCGAGCGCGTCCATCAGCCGGGTGAACTGGTGCGAGGAGGTGGGGAACCCGTGCAGGAGCAGCAGGACCGGGCCGTCGGCCGGGCCGCTCTCGCGGTAGGCGACGCGGACCCCGTGCACTTCGACGGTGCGGTGGTGGACGAGCTGCATCACATGCCTCCAATGACTTGGTTTCCATTAGTCTCATCGGAGATGACTAACGGGTCAAGTGATTCCGGTAGCATTAGATCCATGGCAGCCACCCCGACGCCTCCGAGGCTTCCGACGCCTGCGCCGTTCCCGCTCACCGGCGAACCCCTCGCGCTGGACCTGCTCAACACCCGCACCGCCGACGCCGGCGACCTCATCGCCGATCCGGCGGGACTCTCGGCCTGGCTGGCCCTCCAGCAGGAACGGCTGAGCCCGATCGGCGAAGCGGGCTCGACGGAACTGGCGGCCGTGCACGCCGTACGAGAGGCAGCCGGCGCGGCACTCGCAGCCGCCCGCCACGGTGAGCGGCCCCCGGCCGATGCGCTGCGCGCACTGAACGAGGCCTCGGCGGGGGCTCCGGCCCACCGCGAGCTCGTCTGGAGCCCGCAGGATGGCCTGACAGCGACCCCGCACCGGACGGGCACCCCGGTCCGGCGACTCGCAGCGGAGCTGGCGGACGCGGTGACGGACCTGCTGACCGACCCCCGCGTGAGAGACGTCCGCACGTGCGAGGGCGCGGACTGCGTCCTGCTCTTCCTGCCGACCCACCCGAGGCGGCGCTGGTGCGTGGCATCGGTCTGCGGCAACCGGGCCAGGGTGGCCCGCTACTACGCCCGCCACAAGTCCTGACCCACTTCGGCCCACCCCGACCCGCATCGGGTCAACTCCCCTCGGACCAGACCCCGTCACACCAGACCCGGACCGGGCCCGGCCAGGCCGCGGGGCGGGGCAGGGCCGCACGGCAGGGCGGCGGGCGGCGGGCGGCGGGCGGCGGGCGGCGGGCGGCGGGTCAGCCTTCCGCCGGGGCTCGGCCCGTCAGGGCAGCAAGGCTGGAGCGGACGTGCCTCATATGGGCCCGCATCTCCTCCTGGGACTCCTCGTTCTCCCGCAGGATCCGGTCCGTCTCCCGACCGATCCGCTCCTCCTCGACACGCGCCGCCGCCAAGAGTTCCGCCGCCCGGGCCTCGGCGTCCTCCTGCCCGTGCCGCGCAGACTCCTCCGCCTCCGCGCAGCCGCGCCGCGCCTCCGCCAGCCGCGCCTCCGCATGTCGCTCCAACTCCGCGTACCGAGACTCCAGTTCGGCCTCCCGCTCCGCGATCTCCCGCTCCGCCGCCTCCCACCGCTCCCGGTGCTCCTGCTCCCGGTCCGCCAGGAGCGCGTCCGACCTGCGCCGCATCTCCGTCAGCGCGGCCTGCGCCTGCGACCGCCACTCGCCGGCGTCGTCCCTGGCCTCCCCACGGACCGCATCGGCCTCCCGCTCCGCCCGCAACAGCCCCTGCCGCGACCGGACCTCCGTCTGCTCGCGCACCGCGTCCGCGTCCTGCCGGGCCAACTCCGCCACCCGGTCCGCGTACGCCTCGGCCGCACCCATCGCGTCCACCGCGTCCGCCCGCGCGTCCCGACGTACGGCGTCCGCCTCCTCCTCCACCAGCAGCAGGATCCGTCGGGCACGCTCGCTCAGCTCGTCGTACGTCTGCGGGGCCAACGAGGCCACCGCCTCGCGCAGCCGCTCCGCCTCCGCTTCCATCCGCTTCGCCAGGACGGTCAGCCGCGCCACCCGCTCCCAAGCCTCGTCCCGACCAGCGGCGAGCCGGGCCAGATACCGGTCGACCTGTTCCGTGCGGTAGCCGCGACCTCGTACGGTCGCGAAACCCGGTCCGTGAGGTGACATGGGAGCAGTCATCCTGGAAGCGCCTCTCTCGCGGGGATTCCCGTCAAGGATGCGTCATTTGCGCGCAGAAGCCGGAATGGCCGGGCCGGGACCCCCAACGAGGGTCACGGCCCGGCCATCCAACCGATCGTCCGATCGTCCGATCAGAGCAATCCGTCCCACATCTGCTCCAGGAGCACCGACCACCAGCTCTCCGGCGACGCCAGCGCGGCACTGTCGAGCCCCGCCAGATTCGCCTGGAAATCGACGGTCCAACGCCCCGCCTGCTCCGGCGTCAGATGCTGGCGCAAGCGCCACATGTGACCCAGCATCGCCAGCGAACGCGCGAACTGCGGCAGGCTCGAATTCACGAACTGCGGCGGCACCGGCGCACCACCCGGACCGGCTTCCACCGGAACCGCCACGATGTGCGCCGTCCCGTACTGCACGCACAGGGCCCTGCCGAAGTCACTGCCGACCACGAGGTAGGAACCCGCGTCGGACGCAGGCTGCACCTGCCGCTGCACCGCCAGCTCCGCCAACGTCGGCACCGGCTGCCCCGGCACCGCCTGCGCCCAGAAGAACGGCCCGAAGTCGGTCGGCAGACCCGCCCACACCAACGTCTGCGCCACGATCTCCGGCACACCCTGACGGGACACCGCCCGCTGGTCGAAGCGGAACACGCCCTGCGGACCGAAGGCCCCGGCCAGCTCCGCGCCGATCGCGTCCAGCGGGATCGCCGGCTGCAACGGCACCTGCGGCAACGGCGCCCGCACCGGTGCCGGGCGCGCCGGACCGTCCGCCACCTCGTGCAACTCACCCTGATGGGCCAACAGGTGCCGCATGCCCTGCTGACGACCCGCATGGTCCCTTCCGTACGGCGCCACGCTGGTGATCCGGACCTGCGGCCAGGTCTCCCGGATCATCCGCGCGCAGTACCCGCCGGGCAGATCACACGACTCCAACTCGGTGTGCAGCTCCAGCACCTGCTGCGGCGGCACGTTCATCGCCCGCAGCTCGTGCAGGATCTGCCACTCGGGGTGCGGCGTACCCGGCGCGGAACGGCGGATGAGCTGCTGCTCGGAGCCGTCGGGGGCACGGTAGCGCAGCACGGCCTGGTAGCCGGGGCCGACGGTCGGCACACCGGTGGGCGCAGGGGGCTGCGCCACGGGACCGGCCTGCGGCTGCCCGGGCGGACCGGGGGGCGCGGGCGGCCGGCCCGTGACGGCCGGACCCGCCAACATCGTCGCAGCATGATCCAGGCCGCCCCCGGGCGCGCCCGGCGCACCCGGCGGACCGGGAGGCTGGGGTACGCCGGGACCCGCGAGCATGGTGGCGGCCTGATGGGCCGCGCCACCGGGAGCACCGGGCGGACCGGGAGGAGCCGGCGGCTGACCCGCACCAGGAGCACCCGGCGGACCGGGCGGAGCCGGCGGCTGACCCGTCACAGCCGGACCCGCCAAC
>NZ_JBEXQA010000022.1:0-104327 GCF_040612395.1 Streptomyces sp. NPDC006430 | reverse complement strand
ATCGTCGCAGCATGATCCAACCCACGCCCCAACGAACCCGGAGCACCCGGCGGACCAGGCGGCGCAGGCGGCTGACCCACACCAGGAGCACCAGGCGGACCAGGAGGAGCCGGCGGCTGACCCGTCACAGCCGGACCCGCCAACATCGTCGCAGCATGATCCAACCCACGCCCCAACGAACCCGGAGCACCCGGCGGACCAGGCGGCGCAGGCGGCTGACCCACACCAGGAGCACCAGGAGCACCGGGCCCACCAGGTGCACCGGCCGGGCCCGGGGGCGCCACCGGCGACGCCCCCGGCCGGGAAGCCCGGGCCTTGCCCGTCGGCGCATCGGCCAGGGCATGCGCGTCCACCGCACCATCGGCACCCAGGCTCAGCCCCGGCGCGATCGCGGTCTTCGGGAGCTGGCTGCCCCCGGCCATCAACGTGGTCTTCGCCTCCGAGCCCGGCCCGGGCGGCGGCGTCACGTCCTCCAGGTCCGACCCCGACAGCGGCGGCGCGAACACCGTCGCAGGCAGCGGTACGGACGCGTCGTCGGCACCGGCACCGGGGTTCACATCGGTCCCGGCCCACGGCGTGGCCCCGACCGGCACCCCGTCGTTGGCCGTCGGCTCGTACGGCACCTCACGGCGCAGCGGCACGGCCTCCACCGGTTCCGACGCGGCGGGCTGCGCCGGCGCGGCGGCCCGAACGGGAGCCGGGCCCTGCCCAGCCGGAACCACCGGCTCCGAAACCGCCCCAGACGCGGCAGCCTCCGGCGCAGGCGCCCGTGGAATCCCCGCCCGGTCCGCCGCCTCCTGCAACCACTCCGGCGGACTCAACATGAACGACGTCTGCTCCGAGTCGATCCTCGGCGCCGGCACCGAAGCCTCCGCCACCGGCGCCGCCGCGACCCCGTACTCCTCCTCGTACCGACGGATCACCTCACCCACCGGCAGCCCCGGCCACAACGTCACCTCACCACTGTCCCGCGCGATGACCAGCCGCTGCCGGCCACCACCCGACACCGGACCCGCCGCACGGTCCTCCGCCCACACCACGAAACCGAGCCCGAACTCCCGCACGCGCACCTCCCGGTGCTGGTACGCGGGAACGCCCCCGTTGATCCACTCCTCGGCGCGCTCCTGCGCCTGCGCAAACGTCACCATCGCGCCGTCACCCCTCCAGTGGTGCCGCACCCGACACCGGAACCGAACGCGCGAATCCGCCGTCCACCATCAGACCGGCCACCGTCTCCAACTCCGGAGGACTACCCGCCAACCGTTCGAGAAAGGCATCGAAATCGGCACCGCACGGCAGCAACAGCCGCTCCACGCGCTCCTGCACCGACCAACCGTCCCGGTCACGCGCGTCGTCGTACGGCGAGAACCACACCGAGCCGATCGCCTCGCCCTTCACCTTCACCGCGAGCAGACCGCCCTGCACGAACGCCACGCACAGGTAGTCCTTCGTCAGGTGGTCCCTCAAACACTTGTTGACGTACACGAGGTCGTTGACCGCCGCCTCCTCACGCACCGTGAAGAAGGGCTGGTCCACCAACACACCCAGGTCCACGTCGAGCCCAGCGCCCACCGGCGCACAACCACCCGCCGCCTTCAAGAACGCGCGGTACGCCTCGGGCAGCCGGTAGCCCAAGTCCTCCTCGACGCCCTGGACCGACTCCTCGGACACCGACACCACGGACTTCGGCAACCCCAAGTGCACCGGACGCACCTCCTGCAACGGCCGCGTCCCGCGCTTGCCGTGGTCCACCGGCGCCGTCGCCAACCCCGCGTGATGCCGCAGCAGCGCCTTCACCTCGACCGGAACAAGCTCCATCCGCCGCGACTTCGCCACGTGGTGCCACGTCCAACCGTGCGGCGTGTTCACCGGACCGACCGTGTCCCACAACGCATGACCGGAAGCCCGCATCGCCGCGTTCGCCGACACGTAGTCCGTCAGCCGCAACTCGTCCACACCGAACCCCTCCGGAGGCTCGGCGATCTCCACCGCCGCACGCGCGTACGGCGAGAAGTCAGGATGTCCGTCGCCGTCCATCCGTACGCCGTGGGGATGCCGAGCGGCCCGGACCGGGTCCGGGAAATGCACAACCTGCCCCGAATACGCGGCGTTGGGTGGCGCGGCCTGCTGCCCGAGCCGACCTGTCGTCATGGCGGTAGCCCCCTGCTGGATCTGGCTGGTTCACCACAGCCTATGTGCTCCGGCAAGAGCCCCACCCGCCCGCCGGCCACGCACCCGCACAAGGGCCAGGAACATCCGAATTGATACGAATATTCGACCCCGCTTCCACGCGACAGGGGACATTTGACAGGCTGTCCCCCCAGTACGGGGGCGTGCGCGACAGCGGCCACCACCGCCGCCACGGGAGGGAAGACGCGACATGCAGAACACGGCGACACGCACAAGCACCGCCGACGGCACCCCGGAGACGGGCCATCAGCCCGGCAGCCAGACCGGCGACCCCCGGCTGCGCTGGAGCAGCACCGACGGCCGAACCACCACACCCACCCTGCGCTTCCGCCGCGACGGCATCCTCCCCACCGTCGCCGCCGCCCTCTCCGTACGCGGCGAAACCCTCACCGGCACCGCCGGCAAGGCCGACCAGCCACCCACACTGCACCCCCTCGTGCAGGACTTCCTCGACACCCTCACCAGCGGCCAACGCGAACGCTTCACCGGCCGCTGCCCCGAAGCGATCCTGCTCTCCCGCCACCTCGCCGCCGTAGAAGGCGCCCGCAGCCGACGCGCCTCCCGCAAACCCCTCACCGCCAGCGAAGCCCGCCGCGCCCTGAAGAACTCCAAGATCACCGCCCGCCACATCCGCGAGGCCGGCGACCCGCTACACGGCAGCTACGCACCCCCCTGCCGCTCCTGCGAAGCCCTCCTCGCCCACTTCGGCGTACGCGCCGTCGACCTCACCCCCGCGTCAGAAAAGGCCTGACCCCCACCACCATGACCACCTCCGCCTCCTCCGCCTCCTCCGCCTCCTACGACCGCTCCTCGGCCACCCGCTTCCCCACCGCCGTCGACACGGCCCTGCGCACCGCCGGCTGGGAACCCGGCCGCTGGGACATCAAGCAGGCCGAATTCTGGGCCGACGCCCTGCGCGACCACACCACCCCCGCCGGACACCGACACACCGTCTTCCCCGCCGCCGTCGAAGCCTGGGCCGAATTCGGCGGCCTCACCATCACCGCACCCGGCCCCGGCCGCCAGATCGCACCCGCCCCCGTACACCTCGACCCACTCACCGGCCTCCACCTGGCCCGCACCTTCGCCGACCTCGGCCGCGCCCTGTCCACCGAACTCTGCCCCCTCGGCATCGAGGCCGACCGCGGACACCTCCCCGCAGCAGCAGCGGGAGGCGCACACCTCGCCATCGACCGCGAGGGCCGGGTCTACGGCATCGACCACACGGGCGACTGGTACCTCGGCGCCGGCGTGGACGAAGCCCTGACCCTCCTGCTCACGGGCCTCCAGCCCACCCGCCTCACCACGGCCCCGTAACCCCGACGACCACCACCCCGGACCCCACCCGGAACCCACCCCTCCCACCCGCCACAGCGCGCGCCACGCCTACGCCTGCCGCGGGGCGCCCGGCAGAACCGCCGACACCTTGAAGCCGCCCCCGTCCGTCGGCCCGGAGACGAACACCCCGCCGAGCCCGAGAACCCGCTCACGCATGCCGACGAGCCCGTTCCCACCGCTCGGCAGCCCGGGCTGGACCACATCCACCCCACAGGGCCCGTTCTCCACCTGCATGGCCACCTCACCCTCCCGGTGCGCCAGCCTCACCACGACCCTCGCACCCGGCGCGTGCTTGTGGCAGTTGGTCAGCGCCTCCTGCACCACCCGGTACGCCGTCTGCTCCACCTCCGCCGCATACGCCGCACCCACACCCGCACCCCGCACGTCCAGCTCCACCACCATCCCCGCCGCCCGCGACTGCCCCACCAACGCCTCCAGCGCATCGAGCGAAGGCCCGTCCTCCAAGCTCCCCACCACAGCCACCGGCGCAACCGGCACCACCGCCTTCGGCGACTCCGCCCGCAGCACCCCGAGCATCTCGCGCAACTCCGTCAACGCCTGACGCCCCATGTCCCCCACCAGCGCCGCGTTCTTCGCCGCCTTCACGGGATCCTTCACCGCCACCGCCTGCACCGCCGCCGCATGCACCACCATCAACGACACCCGGTGCGCCACCACATCGTGCATCTCCCGCGCGATCCGGGTCCGCTCCTCCGTACGGGCCCACTCGGCCCGCTCCTCCGCCCGGTCCGCGAGCAGCGACAACTCCCGCTCCAACGAATCCGCCCGCTCCTGAAGGCTCTCCATCAGCCGACGCCGCGCCCCTATGTACAGGCCCAGCAGCACCGGCGGCACGGTCAGCGCCACCGCCATGAACACGGACAGCGTGATCACGAGCGTCGTACTGGCCTCCACGTCCGCGCGGGTCCGCACGTACATCACCACGAAGGTCGCGGCCAGGGACATCGACGTCAGCGTCGCGGTGATCCGCCGGGGCACCTCACAGGCGGCGAGCGTGTACAGGCCCACCACCCCGAGCACGAAACCCATCAGGGCCGGCGTCACGGCGATCCCGACCAGCACCACCGCGATCGGCCAGCGCCGCCGCAACACGAGCACCGACCCCACCACGAGCCCGAACAGCACCCCGAGCACCGGCGGAATCCCCGCCTCGCGCGCGAAGGGCACCCCCTCCCACGCACACTCGACGGCGGACACCGCCGCGATCCCCACGTCCCACACGGCATCCCGCCGCCGCCCCCACCACCAAGGCGACCCAGCGCGGCCCTGCTCTTCCCCCGTACTGGTCATGCCGACCAGCGTACGCAGCGCCCCCAGCACACCCGCCTCCGGAATTCCCGCAAACCCCGGGTAATCGCACGTACGACTGAATCGTCCGCTCACCGAGACCTGAATACCGCATTCCGGACGACATTGGCGACATGACCGAAATCCGACGTCGCCCCGGCGACGGCACCGGCGGCCTCCGCACCGGAACCACGACCTTCGAATCCCTCCGCGAGCAGGCGATATCCCTCCGCCGCGAGGGCCTCAGCCTGCGCCAGATCCGCGACCGCCTGGGCGTCCACAACAACAACCTCCTCAACAGCCTCGTGAAGGGCGAGCCACCACCCACATGGACGAAGCGCCCGAACGCGAAGGACGACCTCCGCGCCAAGGCCCGCGAACTCCGCCTCCAGGGCATGACCTACGACGAGATCCAGGTCGAGCTGGGCTGCTCCAAGAGTTCGATCTCCCTCTGGGTCCGCGACCTCCCCAAACCGGACCGCCGACGCTCCCCGGAAGAGGCCTCGGCCATCGCCAAACGCGGATGGGAACGCACCCTGGAGGTGCGCGACGAGGAACGGCAGCGCACCAAGCGGGAGGCCGCGGCAGAAATCGGGGCCCTCTCGGACCGGGAGCTGTTCCTTGCGGGCGTCGGCCTCTATTGGGCGGAAGGCCAGAAGAGCAAGCCGTACGCCCGACGCGAGCGAGTGATCTTCGTCAACAGCGACCCGGACATGATCCAGGTCTTCTTGGCCTGGCTCGACCTCCTCGGGGTCGAGCCGGAGCGCATCCGGTACAGGGTGATGATCCACGAGTCGGCCGACGTCCTGGGCGCCGAGCACTACTGGGCTGACCAGGCACGAGTGGATCACGCGCAGCTTCAACGGACGACGCTCAAGAAGCACAATCCAAAGACGGTCCGCAAGAACGTGGGCGAGGGCTACCGGGGTTGTCTGGTGATCGGCGTGATGGACAGCGCCGAGCTTTATCGCCGAATCGAGGGGTGGTGGTCCCGCATGGCAGTGGAGGCGCGCCGCAGAAACGCGTAGGCTGGCGGCGGCCAATCCCGGGTTGCTCTGTCGGCAGGGGCGACCACACTTTGAATGTGGGTACGACGCAGGTTCGACTCCTGCCCCGGGAGCTTCACAGTTCGGGTCCTGACCACCTGGTCGGGACCCGGCCTCGTTTCGGGCCCCCGGCCCCCCGGTATCCTTCACGGGTCCACCCCCGAAGCCGAAGGGCACACCCGTGAGCGCCAACCGCCCGGCAGCCGTCGTCGTACTCGCAGCGGGTGAAGGCACCCGCATGAAGTCGGCCACTCCCAAGGTTCTGCACGAGATCTGCGGGCGCTCGCTCGTCGGTCACGTCGTCGCCGCCTCGCGCGAGCTGGACCCCGAACACCTCGTGGTCGTCGTCGGCCACGCCCGTGAGCAGGTCACCGCGCACCTCGCCGCGATCGACGCGGACGTCCGTACGGCCGTCCAGTACGAGCAGAACGGCACCGGCCACGCCGTCCGCATGGCCCTCGAAGAGCTCGGCGGGGTCGTCGACGGGACCGTGATCGTCGTGTGCGGCGACACCCCGCTGCTGACCGGCGAGACCCTCAAGCAGCTCGCGGCGACCCACGAGGCCGACGGGAACGCCGTCACCGTGCTCACCGCCGAGGTGCCGGACTCCACCGGTTACGGGCGGATCGTCCGGGACGCCAGCGGCGCGGTCACCGCCATCGTCGAGCACAAGGACGCCACCGACGCGCAGCGTGCCATCCGGGAGATCAACTCCGGGGTCTTCGCGTTCGACGGGGCCCTGCTGGCCGATGCGCTCGGCAAGGTGCGTACGGACAACAGTCAGGGCGAGGAGTACCTCACCGATGTGCTGGGCATCCTGCGCGAGGCCGGTCACCGGGTCGGTGCGGCGGTCGGTGGCGATCACCGGCAGATCCTCGGGATCAACAACCGCGTCCAGCTGGCCGAGGCGCGGGCGCTGCTGAACGCGCGCCTGCTGGAGAGCGCGATGCTGGCCGGTGTGACGGTGGTCGATCCGGCGAGCACGTTCGTCGATGTGACGGTGACCTTCGGTCAGGACGCGATCATCCACCCGGGGACCCAGCTGTTGGGTGCCACGCACATTGCCGAGGGGGCCGAGGTCGGCCCGAACACCCGGCTCAAGGACACTTCGGTGGGTCCGGGGGCGCGGGTGGACAACGCGGTGGCGGATTCGGCCGTCATCGGTGAGTCCGCTTCGGTCGGGCCGTTCGCGTACCTTCGTCCGGGGACGAACCTGGGTCTGAAGGCGAAGGCCGGCACGTACGTGGAGATGAAGAACGCGACGATCGGTGAGGGCACCAAGGTGCCTCACCTGTCCTACGTGGGCGATGCGACGATCGGTGAGTACACGAACATCGGCGCGGCGAGTGTGTTCGTGAACTACGACGGTGAGCACAAGCACCACACGACGGTCGGCTCGCACTGCAAGACGGGTTCGGACAACATGTTTGTGGCGCCCGTCACGATCGGGGACGGTGCCTATACGGCTGCCGGGTCCGTGATCACCAAGGATGTGCCGCCCGGTGCGCTGGCCGTGGCCCGTGGCCAGCAGCGGAATATCGAGGGTTGGGTGGCTCGTAAGCGTCCGGGAAGTGCTGCTGCGGCGGCGGCGCAGTCGGTGGTTCAGGAGGACTCTGACCCCCGCTGAGGCCTCGTTGAGGTGAACTGACCGGAAACAGGTACGCCTGGGACGGCGTACCGTGATAGGTGCACGCAATTCGGCTGGCTCACCGTGTGCGGGACGGACGCACACGGGGGCGAGCAGCTTTCAACACGTCTGAGGAGACTGTGCTGTGACCGGGATCAAGACGACCGGCGAGAAGAAGCTGATGCTCTTCTCCGGCCGCGCCCACCCCGAGCTGGCCGAGGAGGTCGCGCACCAGTTGGGCGTCGGCCTCGTGCCGACCAAGGCTTTCGACTTCGCGAACGGTGAGATCTACGTTCGTTTCCAGGAGTCGGCTCGTGGCGCGGACTGCTTCCTGATCCAGAGCCACACGGCTCCGATCAACAAGTGGATCATGGAGCAGCTGATTATGATCGACGCGCTGAAGCGTGCGTCGGCGCGCTCCATCACGGTGATCATCCCTTCCTACGGGTACGCCCGTCAGGACAAGAAGCACAAGGGTCGCGAGCCGATCTCGGCGCGTCTGGTCGCGGACCTGCTGAAGACGGCCGGTGCGGACCGCATCCTGACGGTGGACCTGCACACCGACCAGATCCAGGGCTTCTTCGACGGTCCGGTGGATCACCTTTCGGCCCTGCCGGTGCTCGCGGACTACGTCGGCGCGAAGGTGGACCGCACCAAGCTGACGATCGTGTCCCCGGATGCGGGTCGCGTGCGCGTGGCGGACCGTTGGTGTGACCGTCTGGACGCCCCGCTGGCTATCGTGCACAAGCGTCGTGACAAGGACGTCGCCAACCAGGTGACCGTTCACGAGGTCGTCGGTGAGGTGAAGGGTCGCGTGTGCGTCCTGGTCGACGACATGATCGACACTGGTGGCACGATCTGTGCCGCGGCGGACGCGCTGTTCGCGCACGGTGCCGAGGACGTCATCGTGACGGCCACGCACGGCATCCTGTCGGGTCCGGCTGCCGATCGTCTGAAGAACTCGAAGGTCAGCGAGTTCATCTTCACGAACACCCTGCCGGACCCGTCGGACCTGGAGCTCGACAAGATCACGGTGCTGTCGATCGCCCCGATGGTGGCGCGTGCGGTGCGTGAGGTGTTCGAGGACGGTTCGGTCACCAGCCTGTTCGAAGAGCAGCAGTAACCGGTAGTACAGAGATCCTTTTGGGTGCGGCCTCCGCGCCGGGTAGACTCTACGAGTTGCTCGGCGAGGGAGGCCGCACCTTTTGGTGCAGGCACTCCGTTATCGACGCGCTCTTCGTAGCAGGCCGTTTCGGCCGGGTGACTGTCGTCCTTTTCCGTCACCCCACGAGGAGTGAGCATGTCCGAGGTCAAGCTTTCCGCTGTTTCCCGTAGCAACTTCGGCAAGGGCGCCGCGCGCCAGGCCCGCCGCGACGGTCAGGTTCCCGGTGTCATCTACGGCCACGGCACCGCCCCGAAGCACGTGGACGTCGAGGGCCACGGTCTGATGATGGCGCTGAAGACCCCGAACGTCCTGATCTCCCTGGACATCGCGGGCGACGGCACCGAGCTGGTCATCCCGAAGGCCGTTCAGCGTCACCCCGTCAAGCGCAGCCTGACGCACGTCGACTTCCTGATCGTCAAGAAGGGCGAGAAGGTCACCGTTGAGGTCGCCGTCGTCACCGAGGGCGAGCTGGCCCCGGGTGGCAACCTGCTGGAGACCCTGCTGAACACGATCTCGGTCGAGACCGAGGCCACGCACATCCCGACCGAGGTCACCGTCTCCATCGCGGGCCTGGAGGCCGGCGCTTCCATCCACGCGAAGGACCTGGTCCTGCCGGCCGGCACCACGCTGGCCGTCGACGGCGAGACCCCCGTTCTTCAGGTCGTCGCCCCGCAGGCCGAGGAGTCGGCCGCCGAGGCCGAGGGCACCGAGGCCTGAGCCTGATCCGTCTTCTGCCTCTGCAGTTGCGCAAGCGACCGCCGTCCGGCTCCACTGGAGCGGGACGGCGGTCGTCCACGTTAAGGAGCTTGTGATGTCGGACGATGCGGCGCCCTGGCTGATCGTCGGTCTCGGGAATCCCGGGGCGGAGTACGCGGGCAACCGCCACAACATCGGGTTCATGGTGGTCGATCTGTTGGCCGACCGGATCCGCGGGAAGTTCAAGGCGCACAAGGCCCGGGCCCAGGTGGTCGAGGGTCGGATGGGGCCGCCGGGTCCGGCCGGCCGTCGGGTGGTGCTGGCCAAGCCCATGTCGTTCATGAACCTGTCGGGCGGTCCGGTGACGGCGCTGCGCGATTTCTACAAGGTGCCGTTGGACCGGATCGTCGCGGTTCACGACGAGTTGGACATCGATTACCCGACGCTGCGCCTGAAGTTGGGTGGTGGTGACAACGGGCACAACGGGTTGAAGTCGATGACGAAGTCGATGGGTGCGGATTACCACCGGGTGCGGTGTGGGATCGGTCGTCCGCCCGGTCGTATGCAGGTTGCGGACTTCGTGCTGAAGGACTTCTCGTCCGCGGAGCGCAAGGAGCTGGACTGGTTCGTGGACCGGGCTGCCGATGCGGTGGAGTGCCTGATCACGGAGGGCTTGGAGCGGGCGCAGTCGGCGTACAACTCCTGAGCGGGGTGCGGCGGCGTCCGTTGGGGGCGCCGCCGTGGGGGATCGTTATCCCGGACATTCGGTATGTGGGTGTGGCAAGTGTGTACGAAAGCGCACGCATACCTCTTGACCTCGGAGGGTGCTCGTCCGCATGCTGGGCCGCCACCCCCCGCACGGCACTTTCCCCCTCCCACTGAGGTACCACCATGCCTGTTCTCAGAACCCGTTGGGTTGCGACGCTCTCCGTAGGGGCTGCGCTGCTCCTCGCGGCGGGCACCGCTCCCGCCGTCGCGGATGACACGTACACGCTCCCGCTGCACCAGTCGCTGCCGCTCACCGCCACCTCGAAGGGGGTGGAGAACCAGAAGTCCTGCGCGGACATTCCGGCGACGAAGGACGGTTGGCACTTCGTGCTGCCCGGCAACTCCACGACGTTCGTGAAGCTGACGGTCACCTTCGAGCCCGGTGGCCAGCAGGTCGTGACCGTCTTCGGTCCGCCGACGGACAAGCACGCCTATGTCGCCTCCGCGCCCGGGGCGAAGCTGACGGCGGCTTCCGCCCAGGTCAAGGGCGGCAGTGTGGCGTGGTTCAACCTGTCGCACACCTGCCCGGCCTCCTCGAAGCCGAGCGGGTCCCCGTCGCCGTCGCCGAGCGGCACGCCGTCGACGACGCCGAGCCAGAGCGCGTCGCAGAGCCCGTCGCAGTCGGCTTCCGGTACGCCGTCGACGACGCCGAGCCACAGCCCGTCCGGTTCGCAGTCCGGTACGCCGTCGGGTACGCCGTCGTCCGCGGCTCCGTCCGTGTCGGTGTCGCCCTCGGCCGGGACGACCGGTGGTGATCTGGCGAAGACCGGTTCGGACACGCCGATCGGTCTGCTGGCGACGCTGGCGGGTGCGCTGGTCGCGGCCGGCGCGTTCCTGGTGGTCCGCCGCCGTAGGGTCGGTGCCCAGGGCTGAGCCCGGTAGCAGCTCGTACGAGAGGGGGGTCCCCCGCGCCGCGACGGCGCGGGGGACCCCCCTTCGTGTGGGGCTGGGTGTCAGCCGGTGTTGCGCAGACCTGCGGCGACGCCGTTGACGGTGAGCAGCAGGGCGCGTGCGAGGAGGGGGTCGGGGGTCTCGCCGCGGGCGGCGGCGGCTCGCTGGCGGGCCAGTAGGGAGACCTGGAGGTAGGAGATGGGGTCGAGGTAGGCGTCGCGGACGGCGAAGGTCTGCTGGAGGACGGGGTGGGAGTCCAGGAGCTTTTCGCCGCCCGTGATGCGCAGGACCTCGCGGACGGTGAGTTCGTGTTCGGCCTGGATGCGGTCGAAGACGTGCTTGAGGTGGTCGGGCACGAGGGTGTCGACGTAGTGGCGGGCGATGCGCAGGTCGGTCTTGGCCAGCGTCATCTCGACGTTCGAGAGGAAGTTGCGGAAGAAGTGCCAGCGTTCTCCCATCTCGGTGAGGGCGGCTTCTGCGCCGGCTTCGCGTAGGGCCTTGAGGCCGGAGCCGACGCCGTACCAGCCGGGGACGATCTGGCGGGACTGGGTCCAGCCGAAGACCCAGGGGATGGCGCGCAGGCCGTCGAGGCCGGCGCCGGAGTCGGGGCGGCGGGAGGGGCGGGAGCCGAGGTGGAGGTCGGCGAGCTGGTCGACGGGGGTGGCGGCGAAGAAGTAGGCGGGCAGGTCGGGGTCTTCGACGAGTGCGCGGTAGGCGGCGTGGGCTGCGTCGGAGACGGTGTCCATGGCCGCGTCCCAGCGGGCGAGGTCGTCGTCGGACTGGCGTGGGGCGGTGTGCAGGGCGGAGGCCTGGAGGGTGGCCGCGACGGTGAGTTCGAGGTTTTCGCGGGCGAGGGAGGGGACGAGGTACTTGTCGGAGATGACTTCGCCCTGCTCGGTGACCTTGATCTCGCCTTCGAGGGTGCCCCAGGGCTGGGCGAGGATCGCGTCGTGGGAGGGGCCGCCGCCGCGGCCGACGGTGCCGCCGCGGCCGTGGAAGAGGCGCAGTCGTACGCCGTAGCGGTGGGCGACGTCGCGCAGTCGGCGCTGGGCGCGGTGGATCTCCCACTGGCTGGTGGTGATGCCGCCGAACTTGGAGGAGTCGGAGTAGCCGAGCATGACTTCCTGGACGTCGCCGCGCAGGGAGACCAGGCGTCGGTAGGAGGGGTCGGCGAGCATGGCGTCGAGGATGACGTCGGCGGCGCGCAGTTCGTCGGTGGTTTCCAGGAGCGGGACGATGCCGATCTTGGCCCAGCCGGCGTGCAGGTCGATGAGTCCGGCCTCGCGGGCGAGGACGGCGGCGGCGAAGACGTCGTCGGCGCCCTGGCACATCGAGATGATGTACGACTCGATGACCTCGGGTCCGAACTTTTCGAAGGCTTCCTTGATGGCGAAGAAGACGCCGAGGGTCTTTTGGCCGGCTGCGTCGAGGGGTGCGGGGGTGGGGGCCAGGGGGCGGCGTGAGCGGAGCTCCTTGGCGAGGAGCTTTTGGCGGTAGTCGCGCGGCATGTCGGCGTAGCGCCAGGACTCCTCGCCGAGCCGGTCGAAGAGCTGGCCGAGGGCGTGGTGGTGGGCGTCTGCGTGTTCGCGTACGTCCATGGTGGCGAGCTGGAGGCCGAAGGCGGCCAGGGTGCGGATGGTGCGGTCCATGCGGCCGTCGGCGAAGAGGGCGCCGCGGTGTTCGCGCAGGGAGGTCTGGATGAGGGTGAGGTCGGTGAGTAGCTCGGCGGTGCCGAGGTAGTCGCGGCCTTCTTCGTGGGGGGTGCCCTTGGCGAGGCGCTCTCGGGTGTTGACGAGCTTCTGTCGGATGCAGGTGGCCTTGAGGCGGTAGGGCTCTTCGGCGTTCAGTCGCTTGTAGCGCGGGCTGATCTCGGGGAGGCGTTCGAGGTCGGCCTGGAGGGAGGAGAGGAGTTCTTCGGTGGCGCCGGTGTAGCGGATGGAGTTGGAGAGCAGGCCGCGCAGGAAGTCGACGAGTTCGAGGGCGTCGGTGATGCCGTGCTCGTGCTGGAGGATCAGTACGTCGCGGGTGACGTCGGGGGTGACGTTGGGGTTGCCGTCGCGGTCGCCGCCGATCCAGGTGCCGAAGGTGAGGGGGCGGGTGCCTGCGGGGAGCTCGATGCCGACGCGTTGGAGTTCGGCGGCGAGGTCTTCGAGTACGTCGCCCACTGCGCCGGCGTGCAGCTCGTCGAGGTAGTAGATGGCGTTGCGGGCCTCGTCGGCGGGTTCGGGGCGGACCACGCGGAGCTCGTCGGTCTGCCAGACGAGGTCGATGTTCTCGGCGAGTCGCAGGTCGTGGCGGCGGCGTTCGCCGGCGCCGGAGACGGGCTCTTCGAGGAGGGCGGCGATGCGGCGGAGCTTGTTGAGGACGCTGCGGCGTGCGGCCTCGGTGGGGTGGGCGGTGAAGACGGGCCGGACGTTGAGGTTCTTGACCGTCTCGCGCAGGTGCTCGGGGTCGGCGTCCTTGAGCATGTCTGCGGTGCGGGCGAGGAGGCCTCCTTCGGCGGCGCGGTGGGCGCGCAGCTCCTTGCCGCGGTGTACCTGTTCGGTGACGTTGGCGAGGTGGAAGTAGGTGGAGAAGGCGCGTACGAGCTTGGCGGCGGTCTCCAGGTCGGTGTCGCCGAGCAGTGCGGCGGCGGCTTCGCCGTCGGTGCGCGTCAGGGCGCGCACGCGTTCGACGAGGTCGAGGAGTTCTTGGCCTTCTTGGCGGACGAGGGTCTCGCCGAGGAGGTCGCCGAGGCGGCGGATGTCGGCCCGCAGCTCCGCGTTGGCGGCGGCGACGGCGGTGGCCGGGGCCTGGGTGGAGGAGGCCTGGTCAGCACTGCTCACAGGTGCGGCTCCTTGCAGTGTTCGAGCGCTACTGGGAGGTGGGCTCCGGGGTGCGCGGCGGTGTCTCCGGATTCCGTCCGGAAGTATCTCCACCTGGTGCGCAGCTCGGCTGCCCGTGCGGACCGCGCTGTCCGACGACACCAGGATAGGTGTCCTGGCCTCGTGCCTTGCTAAACGTCTCACCAGGCGGCGCGCGCCCCGTGGGCGGGCGCCTTCGTGCGTGTCCGGGCTCGGCCGCGCTCCTCTTGCTCCGGGCTCCGGTTTTGCCATACTTACGATGCCGTAGGTTACGCATCCGTAGCCAGGGCGGCTGCCGATTCCTCACCCCCCAGGGGACCCTCATGACCACCAGTCCCGATCTGGTCGAGGGCGCTTCCGCGTCCTGCGATCCTTCCGTTTCCTCCCCTTCCTCTGATCCTTCCGGTTCCTGTGCGCCCTCCGCGACCCTCGGGGGTGAGAGCAAGCGGTCCGTGGAGCAGGTCGCACTGCTGCTGTTCATCACCGTTCCCTTCCTGGCGCTGCTGGCGGCGGTTCCGCTGGCCTGGGGTTGGGGGGTGAGCTGGTTGGACCTCGGCCTGATGACGTTCATGTACTTCTTGGCCTGTCACGGGATCACCATCGGTTACCACCGTTACTTCACGCACGGTTCCTTCAAGGCGAAGCGGCCGTTGCGGATCGTGCTGGCGGTGATGGGGTCGATGGCGGTGGAGGGGCCTGTGGTGCGCTGGGTGGCGGATCACCGCAAGCACCACAAGTTCTCCGACCACGAGGGTGACCCGCATTCGCCGTGGCGGTTCGGGGAGAGCGTCCCGGCGCTGGTGAAGGGGCTGTGGTGGGCGCACATCGGGTGGCTCTTCGACGAGGAGCAGACCAATCAGCAGAAGTACGCCCCTGATCTGATCAAGGACCCGGCGATCCGGCGGATCTCTCGTGACTTCGTTTTCTGGACGATCGTCTCGTTGGCGGTTCCGCCGCTGGTGGGCGGTCTGGTCACGATGTCGTGGTGGGGTGCGTTCACGGCGTTCTTCTGGGGTTCCCTGGTGCGGGTGGCGCTGTTGCACCACGTGACGTGGTCGATCAATTCGATCTGTCATGCGGTGGGTAAGCGGCCGTTCAAGTCGCGTGACCGTTCCGGGAACGTGTGGTGGTTGGCGGTGCTCTCGTGCGGGGAGTCCTGGCACAACCTGCACCATGCGGACCCGACGTCGGCCCGGCACGGGGTGCTGCGCGGGCAGGTCGATTCGAGTGCGCGGTTGATCCGCTGGTTCGAGCTGGCGGGCTGGGCGACGGACGTGCGCTGGCCGTCCCGGGATCGTGTCGAAGCCCGGCGCAGGGAAAGCGCGTCGAACGCGGCATGATGGGGGACGTGGCGATCGACGGCAGCACTTCCAGCAGCGACAAGCCCCGGCGTAGCCGCCGGGTCCGGATGACGGGCGCCGAGCGGCGTCAGCAACTGCTGGACATCGGCCGTGCCCTGTTCGCCGAGAAGGGCTTCGAGGGCACGTCGGTGGAGGAGATCGCGGCGAAGGCTGGTGTGTCCAAGCCGGTGGTGTACGAGCACTTCGGGGGCAAGGAGGGCTTGTACGCGGTCGTCGTGGACCGGGAGATGCGCCAGCTGCTGGACGGGGTGACGGGCGCGCTGACGGCCGGGCACCCGCGGGAGCTGTTGGAGCAGGCCGCTTTCGCGCTGCTCGACTACATCGAGTCGTACACGGACGGTTTCCGGATCCTGGTCCGGGATTCTCCGGTGGCCCAGTCGACGGGGACGTTCGCTTCGCTGATCAGTGACATCGCCACGCAGGTCGAGGACATCCTGGGTCTGGAGTTCAAGGCCCGCGGGTTCGACCCGAAGCTGGCCCCGCTGTACGCGCAGGCGCTGGTCGGGATGGTCGCGTTGACCGGGCAGTGGTGGCTGGACGTGCGCCGCCCGAAGAAGGCCGAGGTCGCGGCGCATTTGGTGAACCTGGCCTGGCACGGGTTGGACGGGTTGGAGTCGAAGCCGCGGCTGGTGGGTCACCGTAAGAGCTGAGCGCCGTGCGCCGGGATGGCGCGGTGCGGCGGCGCCCCGTCACCGGGCTTCCGGTGGCGGGGCGCGGTCGTGCCGTCTCAGTCGGTCGGATCGGGCGCCGTGCCGTGCGGTTCCAGGAACTCGATCCGGTTCCCGACGGGGTCTTCGGAGTAGAAGCGGTGGTGTCCCGGCAGGTTGTCGTCCCAGACGACCGTGGCGCCCCGTTCCTCCAGACGGCTCGCGTAGGCCCGGATGCCGGTCACCCTCAGGCCGGGGTGTGCCTTGCGGGCGGGTCGGAAGTCCTCTTCGACGCCCAGGTGCAGTTGCACCGGTCCGGCGGCGAACCAGCAGCCGCCGCGGGCGGCGAGGACGGGCGGCTTGGGGATCTCGGTCATGCCGAGGACGTGCGTGTAGTACGCGCGGAGCCGGTCCTCCGAGCCGGGCGGCGCGGCGAGTTGGACGTGGTCGACTGCGGTCAGCACGGTCGGTTCTCCTTACGGGCCACGGCGAAGATGCGGCGAAACGGGAAGACGGTGCCGCGCGGCCCGGGCGGGTAGGCCTCCCGCAGCAGGTCGCGGTACTCGGTGAGGAAGGCTTCCACGGCGGACCGGTCGTCCCCGAGGGCGGTGAGGACGGGCCGCAGGGCGGTTCCCTTGACCCAGTCGAGCACGGGATCGGGGCCGGACAGCAGCTGGTGGTAGGTCGTCTCCCAGGTCTCGACGGCGCAGCCCAGCTCGGTGAACCGGGCCAGGTACTCGGCGGGGTCGAGGAGGTGGACGTAGCGGGCGCCGTGGCCGGCCAGCCGGCTTCGCCAGCGCGGGGTGTCGCAGAGCTGCGCGAGCAGGGCGTGGCTGGGGGCCGTGAAGTTGCCGGGGACCTGGAAGGCGAAGGTGCCGCCGGGGCGTAGTCCGTTGATCCAGGCGGCGAAGGAGCCGGGGTGGTTCGGGACCCACTGGAGCGCGGCGTTGGAGACGATCAGGTCGTACGGCTGCTCGGGGAGCCAGGTGGTGAGGTCCCCGTGGCGGAAGTCGAGGCTGCCGCCGCCGGGGGTGGTGCCCGCGTACTGCGTGGTGGCGCGTTCGAGCATCTGCGGGGAGAGGTCGAAGCCGGTGATGTGGGCTTCGGGCCAGCGTTCGGCGAGCAGCGCGGTGACGTTGCCGGGGCCGCAGCCGAGGTCGGCGATGCGGGCGGGCCGTGTGGGGAGTTCGGGTATGCGGGCCAGGAGGTCGAGGAAGGGTTGGGTCCGGTGGCCGGCGTGCCGGAGGTACTGCTGGGGGTCCCAGGTGGGCGCGGCGTGCGTGACGGCTGCGTGGATCCCGGCCGACGCGGTGTCGGAATGCATGTTCGAGCCTCCCTGCGGGCAAGACGGTCGGAAGCGGAAGTGGCTCCGGCACCTCCATGCCCATCGTCACCCCAAATATATCTCGATGTCAAGATTCATGGCGTCGAGGTATCCATGATGGAGATCCTCGATTTGAAGAGACTTCACATCGACAGACCCCTTACACTGATCGGTATGGAGGACGAGGTCGACCGATTGGTCGCGGCATGGCAGCGGGAACGCCCTGACCTCGACGTGGAACCGCTCGAAGTGCTGAGCCGCGTCAGCAGGCTCGCCCGCCATCTCGACCGCGCCCGCAGGCTCGCCTTCTCCGAGCACGGCCTGGAACCTTGGGAGTTCGACGTCCTGACGTCGCTGCGCCGTGCCGGGATGCCCTACCAGCTCTCCCCCGGCCAGCTGCTGACCCAGACCCTGGTCACCTCCGGCACCATGACCAACCGCATCGACCGGCTCGCCAAGAAGGGGCTCGTCGAGCGCCTGCCCGACCCCAACGACCGGCGCGGGGTGCTGGTCCGGCTGACCCCGGAGGGCCGTGACCGCGCGGACCAGGCCCTCGCCGGCCTGCTGGCCCAGGAGCGGGCGATCCTGGCCCAGCTGTCGCCGGCCCAGCGCAGTGACCTCGCGGCGCTGCTACGCCAGTTGACCGCTCCGTTCGACAACATCCCCGGCTAGGTCGGCCGGTCGGACACCGGCCCGCCGGGCCAGTGCCACCGCCGCGAGCGTGGAGTGCACCCCGAGCTTGCCCAGCACGTTCTGCATGTGCGTGCGGACGGTGTGCGGGGACAGGAACAGCCGGGCCGCCACGTCCTTGCGGCCCAGCCCCGCCACCATGCAGCGCAGCACCTCGTGCTCCCGCGGCGTGAGCGACTCCACCAGCCGTTCGCTGTCCGTACGGTGCTTGCGCGCAGCGGTCAGTTCACGGAGCACTCCGGTGAGCAGCGCGGGCGGAAGGTGGGTCTCCTCGCGCAGGACCCCGCGGATGACGGCCAGGAGCCGCGAGAGCGAGCAGTCCTTCGCCACCCAGCCGGAAGCCCCGGCCTGGAGGGCGTGCGCGGCCCGGCGCGGGTCGTCGCGTTCGGCGAGCACGACGGTGCGGACCCCGGGGTGGGACACCCGTACGGCTGCGACCAGCGCGATCCCGTCCGCGCCGGGCGGTGGCCCGGACCCCGATTCGCGCTGGGCGGGCACGGACGCGCCGGCGCCGAGATCGGCGTCGACCAGCAGGACGTCGAAGCGGCGGCCCTCGGCCACCGCCCGTTCGAGACAGCGCAGCGCGGCGGAACCGCTGCCGGCCGCGGACACGTCCACGTCGGGCTCGGCCGCGAGCGCGGCTGCGAGCGATTCGGCGAAGATGCGGTGATCATCGACCACGAGAACCCGGATGCGAACCACAAAACCCCCAAGGGTCGGGGAACGGACGACTGCGGGTACGGCGCCCGGACCGGGTGATCCGCAGCTGCCGCGGCCGCCGCCGAGACATCTCTGCACTACCCCGGACCGGACGCCGTACCCGGCGTGTCTCGACCCCTGAATCAACACCGGCCCCCACCGGCGTCCGCATCAGCGTAGAGCGGGTCTTGGCTCGCAGTTGGCCGAATAGCAGAAGTTTTCCTGGTGATTTTCCGGCTGCACGGTCTCGAACGGGCTTTATCGTGGCTTGAATATGACCGCCTTGACGGTCCGGAAGGCAGTGTGCGGACGGGGGCGTGCCACGGGCAGTTGCACGGAAGGCATTTCACTCGGCGTGTGCACGCTGAGCGCCCGCGCACTGCGCCCGCCCACGGCGCTGACCGACCTGCACGCGCCCCCGACACGCTGCCCGTACGCACCGCGCCCCCCGCACGATCGGGTGCGGGGGGCGCGGAAGACGGGGTGGACGCGGGCGGCGAGGAGTCAGGAACGCTGCTTGCGCGTGAAGTTCCAGGCGTCCGTGATGATGCCGGTGAGGTCGGAGCGGACCGGGGTCCAGCCGAGCCTGTCGTGCGCCGTGCGCGCGGACGCGACGAGCACCGCGGGGTCGCCCGCCCGGCGCGGGGCGACGACCTCGGGGACCTCCGCCCCCGTCACCTTGCGGACCGCCTCGATGACCTCGCGGACCGAGAAACCGTTGCCGTTGCCGAGGTTGCAGATCAGGTGCTCGCCCTCGGTCGCGGCCTCCAGCGCGGCCAGGTGGGCCTCCGCCAGGTCCGCCACGTGGATGTAGTCGCGGACGCAGGTACCGTCCGGGGTGGGGTAGTCCTCGCCGAACACCGAGATCGACTCCCGCTCACCCAGGGCGACCTGGAGCACCAGCGGGATCAGGTGGGTCTCGGGGTCGTGCCGCTCGCCGTACGCGCCGTACGCGCCCGCCACGTTGAAGTAGCGCAGCGAGACCGCCGCCACGCCGTGCGCCGCGCACTCCCCCGCGATCATGTGGTCGACGGCGAGCTTCGAGGCACCGTAGGGGTTGGTGGGCTTGGTGACCGAGTCCTCGGTGAGCAGGCCCTCGGTGGGCTCCCCGTAGGTGGCTGCGGTCGAGGAGAAGACCAGCTTGCGCACCCCGGCCCCGCGCATCGCAGCGAGCAGGGCGAGCGTGCCGCCGACGTTGTTCTCCCAGTACTTGCCCGGGTTGGCGACGGACTCGCCGACCTGTGAGGAGGCCGCGAAGTGCAGCACCGCGTCGTAGGAGGGGTCCAGGTACCGCTCGGCGTCCTGGATCCGGCCCTCGATGAAGGCGGCGCCCTGCGGGACGCCCGCGCGGAAACCGGTGGACAGGTCATCGAGGACGGTGACCTCGTGGCCTGCCTCCAGGAGGTGGGCCGCCACGACACTGCCGACGTAGCCGGCTCCGCCGGTGACCAGGTACTTGGAAGACGCCGTCATGCTCACTCGCCTACTGCCTCTCGCGGGGGGATGCACGCACGCCGCGTGCACATGCCGGTCACTGACTTACCGGATTAGGCGCTTCCGGGGAAATCGGCTGCCGTCGGCGCCACTCCCGCCCGGTCCAGCAGACCGGTCCGGGCGGCCAGCGCTGCCGCCTCCAGGCGGGAGCCGACGCCCAGCTTCATCAGCACCCGCTGTACGTGCGTACGGGCGGTGCTCGGCGCGATCGCCATGCCCGCGGCGATGAGCCGGGTGTCCTCGCCCTCGGCGACCCGGACCAGCACCTCCACCTCGCGCGGGGTGAGCAGCCTTAGCAGCCGGCTTCCCTCGTCGTCGGGCTGGACGGCGGGGTTGAGCAGCTCCGCGAAGGCCCCCTGGAGCAGCTGCGGGGAGATCGCGACCTCCCCGGCCCGCGCCTTGGCCAGCGCGCGCTCCACGCCCTCGATGCGCTCGTCGTGGCGTACGTACCCCGAGGCACCGGCGGCGAAGGCTGCCGCGATCCCGCGCGGGCTGGGCACCGGGCCCAGGACCACGACGCCGATCTGCGGGCGCTCCCGCTTGATGCGGACGATCGGTTCGAAGACACCGGGCTCGGCGGGCGTGGCGGTGCCGAGCAGGCAGACCTCCGGTGCCCGGCCGATGACCAGCTCGGCGGCGCCCGCGGCCGGGGCGGCCGCGGCCAGCACGCGGTGCCCGCGCAGTTTCAGGGCCGAGGCGAGCGCCTCGGCCAACAGCCGGTGCTCGTCGAGCACCACGACCCGTACGCCCATTGGGCACCCACCCCCGACCCTTCTGCCCCGGCAAGCTACACGCTTGTTCGACGGTGCGCGGCGGATACCGCGCAGAAGCCCCCGGAAGGCGGACCTTCCGGGGGCTCGTGTGGACGGCGGGGGTCGGCCGGGATCGGCCGGGGATCAGCTGGCGCCGAAGGAGATGAAGAGGTACTCGGGGTCGGCCTTGTCCGAGTACGGCTTCCTCACCGTCGTACGGGAGATGAAGAGCTTGCCGTTGTGGTAGCGGTACTCGGAGTACTCGGGCGAGTAGGCGGTCTCGGCGCGCTGGCTCGCCTTGTCCGCCGGGTTCTCCATGAGAACGGTCTCCTTCATCGTCGTACCGTCGATGCTGACGATCTGGCCGCCCTTGTCGTACGGGGGCTCCTTGTACGCGATGATGTTCGACCCGTCCATGCGCAGCGGGAACATGGTGTACCGCTCGCCCGCGTCGGCGCGGTCGGTGGTCTGCTTTCCGGTCTCCAGGTCGAAGGAGAGCAGCTCGTTGGTGCGGCCGGCCGCGGCCTGGCCCTGGTGCTCGATCGAGGGCAGGTAGACCTTGCCGTTGCCGAAGACGAAGCCGGAGCACTTCTCGACCTCGGTGCTGGCGCACTTGCCGCCGAAGTTGCCGGAGGCCAGTGAGATGCGCGTCTTCAGCTCGCCCTTGGGGTCGACGACGAACAGGTCGCTGACACCGGAGGCGTTCTTGGCGGTCTTGCCGACGTCGGCGGCGACGACCAGCGGCTTCGTGGAGACGATGGACGCCCACTCGATGCCCGGGGAGAGCTTGTAGGAGGCGGTCGGCGCGCCGGTGGCCGGGTCCAGGGTCTGCGCGTACAGCGTCTGGCTGGAGCTGCGGCCGCACTTGCGGATCACGCCGAGGGCCTCGCCGCCGGCGTAGCCGGAGTCGTAGCAGCCCTCGCCGTCCACCTTCGGCGTCCACAGGGACTTGCCGTCGGCGAGGTTCCAGGCGGCGCCGCCGTTGGACCCGCCCGCGGCGACGGTCTGGCCGCTGATCGTGACCTCGTAGTAGGAGGCGGGCTTGTCCCCGGTGGTGGCGCCCTTGGCGTTGCCGGACCACAGGAGCTTGCCGGCGTTCAGGTCGATGACGCCGACCTCGGTGCACGCCGGGTACTTGTTCTCGGGCGTGGACTGCGTCGCCCGGAAGAGGACGGCCGACTTGTTGTCGGTGACGTGCTTCGTCGCGCCGCAGAGCTCACCCGGGAACGGCACTTCCCACTTCTTGCCGCCGTCCACGAGGTTGTAGCCGACGACCTTCGCCACGTCTGACTTGATGTAGGTGGAGTCGGTGAGCCAGGAACCGGCGACGGTGACGACGTCTTCGGGCGTCGGGCTCGGCTGTTTGAACAGCGGCTTGGACTTGGTGTTGGCGGGTGCCTTCTCCGAGCCGGGGGGCCCGGCCGGGGGCTTGTTGTCGGCGGTGCCCGTGCCGTTCGCGCTGGGCTGCTTGCCGTCACCGCCGTCGTCGCCGGAGACGTACCAGAAGCCGCCCGCGACGATCAGGACGATGGCCAGCAGGGCCGCGCCGACGATCATCAGCTGGGTGCGCTTGTCGTTGCCGCCGCCCGGGCCGCCCGCCGGGGGCTGGGCCTGCATCGGTGCGCCGGGCGCGCCGAAGGGCGACGGGACGCCGGCGCCCGGCTGCTGCTGCTGCTGCTGCGGGTAGCCGTACCCCTGTTGCGGGTAGCCGTACGCCGACTGCCCCGGCGGGGGAGCGGCCGGCTGGGCCGCTACGGTCGGCGGCTGCGGGGCCGTCGGCGGTACGGGTGGCATCGGCGGCGGCGAGCCGAAGCCCCCGGGGGTGGGGGTCCCCCCAGCGTGAGCCGGGGGAGGATCCTGCGGCGCTCCGAAGCCGCCGGACGGCGGCTGGTTGGGGGGCGGCGGGGTACTCATCGCTTGCTACTGCCTCTCGGTGGGCGGCTCGGTGGACTCTTTCACTTGCCGAAGACCATGAGGAGCTTCTCGTCCGTGCCCTTGGCGGACAGGCGGGAGGCCGAGATGAAGAGCCGGCCGTCCACGTAGTCGACCTTCGGGGTGGAGAAGGAGCTCTCGATCGGAGCGGCGACGCCCGACGGGTTGCGCAGCAGCGCGGTGGGAGCGCCACCGGCGGCCGGGATCGAGACGACCTCGCCGCCCTTGTCGGACTCGGCCTTGCGGTAGGCGATCAGCTGTCCGTTCGCGGCGCCCAGCGGGGTGAGGGTACGGCCGTCCCCGGCCGGAGTGCGCCACTTGACCTTGCCGGTGCCCAGGTCGAAGGCGACGATCTCGTTGGCCTTGCCGGATCCCGCGACCGTGGGCATGTAGAGGGTGTTCGCGTCCACGGCGGTGGTGGCGCAGACCTCAAGGGAACGGAAGAGGCCGCTTTCGCAGTTGGTGGCGAAGCTTCCCTCGCCGCTGACGGTGGCCCGCTGCTTCCCGTCGGGTCCGAGGACCACGATGGACCGTTCCTTCTTGTCCTCGTCGCCGATGTCGAGGACGAGCGGGTCCAACGAATAGACGGCCGCGACCTTGTACTTCTTGGGCAGCTTGAAGGTCCAGGTCTTCTTGCCGGTGACCGGATCGGCGTCCGACACCTCGCCGGACAGGTCGTCGTCGTAACAGGTGGCGATGGCGATCATCTTGCCCTGGTGCGCGACGTACGAATCGGGCTTGCAGCCCTCGGCGGTGGCGCTGCCGAACAGCTTGTCGCCGGTGCTGACCTTGAAGGCGCTGGCGGTGCCGCTGCGGCTGACGGCGACGGTGTCTGCGGTGATGCCCAGGCTGGGGCTGGTCATGATGTCGAAGAGGCCCTCCTTGGGGACCTCCTTCGACCAACCCTCCTTGCCCGCCTTCAGGTCGACCTGCTTCATCTGGTTGCAGGTGGCGGTGTCGGACTCGCCGTCCTTGAACATGACGACGGTCTTGGCGTCGGCGGTGGTCTGGCGGGTCACGGAACAGATGGGGGCAGGGAACGCGAGCGTCCACTTCTCCTTGCCGTCAGTGACCCCGTACGCCGTGAGGTTCTTCCAGACGCTCTTGACGACGGTGTCACCGACGACCCACTGTCCCTCGGACTCCACGCCCATGCCGGGACCGTCGATCTTGGCGGTCCTGAGCCAGAGGACCTTGTCCTCGCCCTGCTTGCGGCCGACGTTGAGGTCCTCGGTCTGCTTGGAGCCGTTGCCGCTGCCGTCGCCCTTGTCCACCTCGGCGGACGGCTTGGCGTCGGCCGGCCCGGAACTCTGCGCGACGGGCTTCGCGGGCTCCTCGTCGCCGCCGACGAAGGCGAAGTACCCGCCGACACCGAGGACGAGCACACCGGCGACCGCCGCCGCGACGAGGACGGTCGTCTTCTTCTTGGGCGGCACGCCCCCGCCCTGCATGGCGACGGTCGGCGCACCGGGCGGCGGCGGGAAGTAACCCTGCTGCCCCTGCTGCACGGGGTGCATCGGCTGCGTCGGGGGCTGCTGGGCGTACGGGTTCTCCCCGCTCTGCGGCGGGTGGCCGAACCCGTACTGCGGAGGGCCGGGCAGGTGCCCGTAACCGGAAGGCGCGGACGGCTGGTTCGGCGGCTGGGGCGGCTCGGTCATGGCAATCTCCTCGGGTGGAAACTTCCGGCTCGGACCGGAGAAGGAAACGCATCCTCGGCTCGGAACCCCGCAGCGGCGGAGTGCTGCTCGGCAACGCTCTGACCCGGGCTCATGTTCGTGTCGTGACGGCCCTTGGCGTCGGTTGAGCCATCGCCGACACGATGCCCCCGCACATCCGTGAACGGACGTGCCAGAACTGCGGGACCACCCACGACCGGGAGGGGAACGCCACCGTGGATCTTCTGGCCGCCGAGCCGGCGGTTGCCGCCTGTGGAGCGGGCGTAAGACCTCAACGGGAGTCCTCCTCTCGGTCGGGGCGGTCCGTGGTGAAGCAGGAAACCCCACCCTTGGGGGTGGGAATCCCCTCCTACTGAGGAGGGCGGGAAGTCAACAGCGCGTACCTTCGGCGTCGGGTGGTCGTAGGGGGGGGCGGCCCGGCACTGGCCGGGAATGACCTTTCTATCACTGACGCCATTCATACATCGGGCCGGTCCAGCCCCTGTTCCCAAGGGAGGACCGGCCCGTGACAACGCCGTTATCAGGTCAGTTGGCTGCTGTGCCCGAGGGAGTTCAGGCCTCCTCGGCCAGCTCCAGCCACCGCATCTCCAACTCATCCCGGTCCGAGATGAGTTCGCGCAGCTCGGCGTCGAGCTTCGCGACCTTGTCGAAATCGGTGGCGTTCTCGGCGATCTGGGCGTGCAGGTTGCTCTCGCGGTCCGACATCTTGTTGAGCTGGCGCTCGATCTTCGCCAACTCCTTCTTCGCGGCCCGCGAGTCCCCCGATGCCGTCGACTTCGCGGCGGCCGGCGGGGGGGCCGGAGTGGCCGCCTCGATCATCTTCTGCCGGCGCTCCAGGTACTCGTCCAGGCCGCGCGGCAGCATCCGCAGGGTCGCGTCGCCCAGCAGCGCCATCACGGTGTCGGTGGTGCGCTCGATGAAGAACCGGTCGTGGGAAATCGCGATCATCGAACCGGGCCAGCCGTCGAGCAGGTCCTCCAGCTGGGTCAGGGTCTCGATGTCGAGGTCGTTGGTGGGCTCGTCGAGGAAGAGCACGTTGGGCTCGTCCATCAGCAGTCGCAGGATCTGCAGGCGGCGCCGCTCACCACCCGAGAGGTCACCGACGGGCGTCCACTGCTTCTCCTTGGTGAAGCCGAACTGCTCGCACAGCTGACCCGCCGTCATCTCCCGGCCCTTGCCGAGGTCGACGCGGTCGCGCACGCGCTGCACGGCTTCCAGGACCCGCAGGGACGGGTCGAGTTCGCCGACCTCCTGGGAGAGGTAGGCCAACTTGACCGTCTTGCCGACGCTGATCTTGCCTGCGACGGGCTGGACGTCGCCCTGGGTACGGGCCGCCTCCGCGAGGGCGCGCAACAGGGAGGTCTTGCCCGCACCGTTCACGCCGACGAGGCCGACGCGGTCACCGGGACCGAGGTGCCAGGTGAGGTGCTTGAGCAACGTCTTCGGGCCGGCCTGGACGGTGACGTCCTCCAGGTCGAACACCGTCTTGCCGAGACGGGCGTTGGCGAAGCGCATCAGCTCGGAGGTGTCGCGCGGCGGCGGTACGTCGGCGATGAGCTCGTTGGCGGCCTCGATGCGGTAACGCGGCTTGGAGGTCCGGGCGGGGGCGCCGCGACGCAGCCAGGCCAGCTCCTTGCGCATCAGGTTCTGCCGCTTGGACTCCTCGGTAGCGGCGATCCGCTCGCGCTCGGCACGGGCGAAGACGTAGTCGCTGTAGCCGCCCTCGTACTCGTGCACGGCACCGCGCTGCACGTCCCACATGCGGGTGCAGACCTGGTCGAGGAACCAGCGGTCGTGGGTGACGCAGACGAGTGCGGAGCGCCGCTCCTGGAGGTGCTTGGCCAGCCAGGAGATGCCCTCGACGTCGAGGTGGTTGGTGGGCTCGTCGAGGACGAGGAGGTCCTGGTCGGCGATGAGCAGCTTGGCCAGGGCGATGCGGCGGCGCTCGCCGCCGGAGAGCGGGCCGATGACGGTGTCGAGTCCCTGGCCGAAGCCGGGGAGGTCGAGGCCGCCGAAGAGCCCGGTCAGCACGTCGCGGATCTTGGCGTTGCCGGCCCACTCGTGGTCGGCCATGTCCCGGATGATCTCGTGGCGGATGGTCGCCGCGGGGTCGAGGGAGTCGTGCTGGGTGAGCACGCCCATGCGCAGGCCGCCGCTCTGGGTGACCCGACCGGAGTCGGGCTCCTCCAGCTTGGCGAGCATCCGGATCAGGGTGGTCTTGCCGTCGCCGTTGCGGCCCACGACACCGATCCGGTCCCCCTCGGACACGCCGAGGGAGATGCCGTCGAGCAGGGTACGGGTGCCGTACACCTTGCTGACTGCCTCGACATTGACCAGATTGACGGCCATCAGGAGCGCTCCAGGTGGGGGTCCCCCCGGGCGGAGTCCGGAGGAGGGTGTGGATCAGCCCCCCAGCCTAACGCTCCGGGCCGGCCCGGAGCGTTCCACCAGATACCAACCGCCCAGCGCCATGCCGATCGCGACGGGCGCGGTGAGCGGGATCGCCACCAGAGTGGCGCTGTGGCCTTCGAGCAGGCCGCCGAGCCCGGTCATGGACAGGCCCAGGATGCCGAGCAGGCAGAGGGTGATCCCGAAGGCGGCGCGGGGCCCGCTGCCGGACTCGGCGGCGCTCCGCGCCGGGGCCTCGAACCGGCGGAAGAGGGTGACGAGCACGGCGGTCAGCCCGGCCGCGGCGAGCAGCCGCAGCGGCACCTGGGCCCACCAGGCCGCCGAGGCGGGCTCGGGGAGCGCGATGCCGAGGGCGAGCTGGGCGGCGTACACGGCGAGCATGGCGGTCAGGTGCCAGAGGAAGGCGGTCATGGCGATCCCGTTGGCGGCGACGACGCCGCGCCAGACCCGGGGCCGGGCGAGCCAGCCGGCTGCCGGGCCCCTGAACAGTTCCACGGCGCCGACGAGCCACGTGCCGTGGCAGAGCAGGGCCAGGGTCGGCGGGGCCATGTTCGACACCTTCTCCCCGGGCATCCCGACCATCGACAGCGGGTACGGGCCGTACGCGACGAGCAGCGCGGCGCCGACGAGTCCGGCGGCGGCGAGCAGGCCGGGGCGGGTGATCCGCCCGTCGGCGCGCAGGAAGCCGAGCTGGTGCACGGCGAGCCAGACGAAGGCGAAGTCGAGGAACTCGACGTACGGGACGGCGAGCGCGAAGCGGAGCACGTCGACGGTGGCGGCGGCCCCCACGAGCAGGGCGAAGGCCCCCCAGCCCCAGCGGTGGTGGAGCGCCAGCAGTGCGGGGGTGAAGGCGACCATGGCCAGGTAGATCCCGATGAACCACAGCGGCTGGGTGACCAGCCGCAGGGCGGCCGCGGAGAGCCGGCCGTGACCGCCGCCGGCGAGCTGGAGGGCGAGCGCGCCGGCCGTCCAGACGAGGACGAAGACGAGGGTGGGCCGCAGCAGCCGTTGGAGCCGCGCGCGCAGGAACGCGGCGTAGACGGGCCGCCCGTCGGCCCTCCTCGCGAGCGAGCGGTAGGACAGGGCGTGCGAGAACCCGCCGACGAAGAAGAACACCGGCATGATCTGCAGCCCCCAGGTGAGCACCTGGAGCGCGGGGACGAGGGCGAGCAGGTTCCCTATGCCGTCGCTGCTGACGGCGGCCATCAGCCAGTGCCCGAACAGGACGGTCCCGAGCGAGGCGACGCGCAACAGGTCGACGTACCTGTCCCGTGCGGCCGGCGTCGCGGCGGCCATTTCGCTTGCGCTGACTCCCATGCCCTTACGCTCCCGTGCGGCACGGGGCCGGAACAGGGCGTGTGTACTCAGCCGAGACTGAGTACACCCCACCCCGAAAACCATGCCCACCGGCCACGGGCCACCGAAGCGCAAAGGCGCCGGCCGCCGGCCGCCGGGAGCATCGTTCCGGGCGGCGGAGTGGGAGTCGGGGCAGGCGCCGGGGCTCTCGGCGCCTGTTTCACGACCGGGCCGAGCCTGACCGGCGGTCCCGGGCTCGGTGAGCGTCGCGCCGCGGGCCGCCGGGGAGGGCCAGGAACCCGCGGGCGCCGCAGGCGCGAGGGGGCAGCTCGCCGCTTGGGGTCACGGCCGGGGCGGGGCCGGCGCCGGGAGCTTCAGGAAGCCGCGGACGCGCCGGTCACGGCCGGGGCGGGGCCGCTGGCCCCGCCCGTCACCGGCTCGCGGTGGTCGGTCGCAGGACGGTCGCGCCCTCGGCCGGGGAGGTGGCGACCCGGGTCGTACGGCAGGTGCCCGAGGCTTCGAGGGCCGCGGCGACCTTCAGCGCGGACTCCGGGTCACGGACCAGGAAGGCCGTCGTCGGGCCCGAACCGGAGACCAGCCCGGCCAGGGCTCCGGCGGACGTGCCCGCGTCCAGCGTCCGGGCCAACTGCGGGCGCAGCGACAGGGCCGCCGGCTGGAGGTCGTTGGCCAAGGTGGCGGCCAGCGCGTCCGGATCCCCCGAGGCGAGGGCCGCCAGGAGCGCCGGAGAGGCCTGCGGGACCGGGACCTCCCGGTCGGCGGCCAGCCGGTCGAACTCGCGGAACACCGCAGGCGTCGACAGTCCGCCGTCGGCCACCGCGAACACCCAGTGAAACGTCCCCGCCTCCACCGGGGTCAGCAGTTCGCCGCGCCCGGTGCCCAGGGCAGCCCCGCCGACCAGGCTGAACGGCACGTCGCTGCCCAGCTCCGCGCAGATGGCCAGGAGGTCCTCGACCGGCGTGCCCAGGCCCCACAGGGCATCGCACGCCAGCAGGGCGGCCGCCCCGTCCGCGCTGCCGCCGGCCATGCCCCCGGCCACCGGGATGTTCTTCGCGATGTGGAGGTGGACGGAGTCGGACAGTCCGGCCCGGGACGCCAGGATCTGGGCCGCCCGCGCCGCCAGGTTCGTACGGTCCAGCGGGACCTGGTCCGCGTCCGGGCCCGAGCAGGTCACCGTCAGTGCCTCGGCGGGGGTGACCGTCACCTCGTCGTACAGCGAGACGGCCAGGAAGACGTTGGCCAGGTCGTGGAAGCCGTCCGGGCGCGCGGCGCCCACCGCCAGCTGGACGTTGACCTTCGCGGGGACCCGTACGGTCACGCCACCGCTCACGCCGCCGCTCACAGCGCCGGCCTCGGTGCCGCGGGCTTGTGCTCGGCGATCGCCGCGAACTCCTCCACCGTCAGGGACTCGCCGCGCGCCTGCGGCGAGACACCGGCGGCGACCAGCGCCGCCTCGGCGCCCGCCGCCGAGCCGGCCCACCCGGCCAGCGCGGCCCGCAGCGTCTTGCGGCGCTGCGCGAAGGCGGCGTCCACGACCGCGAAGACCTCCGCCTTCGAGGCGGTCGTCTTGATCGGCTCGGCCCGCCGCACCAGCGAGACCAGGCCCGAGTCCACGTTCGGCGCCGGCCAGAAGACGTTGCGGCCGATGGAACCGGCCCGCTTGACGTCCGCGTACCAGTTCGCCTTGACCGACGGCACTCCGTAGACCTTGTTGCCCGGCTTGGCCGCCAGCCGGTCGGCGACCTCCGCCTGCACCATCACCAACGTGCGCTCGATGCTCGGGAAGCGGTCCAGCATGGTCAGCAGCACCGGCACGGCCACGTTGTACGGGAGGTTCGCGACGAGCGCGGTCGGCGCCGGCCCCGGCAGTTCCTCCACCAGCATCGCGTCGGAGTGCACCAGCGCGAAGCGGTCCTTGCGCGCCGGCATCCGTGCCTCGATGGTGGCGGGCAGAGCCGCAGCCAGGACGTCGTCGATCTCGACGGCGATGACCCGGTCGGCGGCCTCCAGCAGCGCGAGCGTCAGCGACCCCAGCCCGGGCCCGACCTCGACGACGACGTCGTCGGGGCGCACCTCGGCGGTGCGCACGATGCGGCGCACCGTGTTGGCGTCGATGACGAAGTTCTGGCCCTTCTGCTTCGTCGGCCGGACGCCGAGTACGGCGGCCAGCTCCCGGATGTCTGCCGGGCCGAGGAGGGCGTCGGGGGGCGTGCTGGTCGTGCTCTCGGGCTGCTGCTCTGCGGTGCTCACCGGTAAAGCGTCTCAGATCGGCTGACTGATCCCGAGCTGGGCCGGGGGTCCGCTACCGCTACCGCTGCCTGAAGAGCCTGCGGCCGCAGTGTGGCCACGGGCTCGCTCCCCGTTGCACATAGAGCTTCTTCGCCCGGTACGTCTGTTCCGCGCCCGATGCGTCCTGCGGCCGTCCGCTGCCGCCGAGCGACTGCCAGGTGCGGACGTCGAACTGGTACAGGCCGCCGTACGTGCCCGAGGCGTCGGTGGCGGAGGGGCGTCCGCCGGATTCGCACTGGGCCAGTGCCGCCCAGTCGAGGCCGTCCGCCCCGGCGACGGAGGCCGGCAGCGGCTTCGTGCCGACCTTGACGAGCTGGTTGACGGGTTCACGGACGGTCTCCTCGGCGACCCTGCGGGGCTTTTGGCGCACCCCGTTGACGGTGCGCAGGACGTACGTGGCCCTGCGCGCGCCGGGGCGGCCCACCCGCTCGACGACCTCGGTGCCGGCGAACAGCCCGTCGTCCTCGACGCGCTCGACCTCGTACGGGATGCGCTCCTCGTGTACCTCGCGGGTGCCGGTGACGCGGAGCACGGTGACGGTCTGGCCGTCGCGCGGGAAGGAGGTCGGCGGGACGGAGGTGGTGTCCTGGCCGTGGAGGGCGATGCCGGCCTGGGCGAGGGCCTCCTGGACGGTGGCGGCGTTGGTGCGGATGGTGCTTTCGCGGCCGTCGGCCATGAAGGTGATGCTGCGTTCGGTGCGGACGGCGAGGGTGAGGCCGGTGCGGGGTACGGGGGCGGCGCGCGGGGCGGAGAGGTAGGCGCCCTCGACGCGGATTCCGAACTGGCGCAGGGCGCCCTCGACGGTGCGGGCTGTGGTCCACACCTGACGGTTCTCTCCGTCGAGGGTGAGTTGGAGGGGCCGGCCGTAGCGGACGATGATCTCGTCGCCGTCGTCGAGGTCGGCGTTCCGGGCCGGGGCGACGAGGTCGTGGGGGCCGACGCCGACTCCTTCGGCGGCCAGGAGTGCGTCGACGTCGTCGGCGAAGGTGTGCAGCGTCCTCGGTTCTCCGTCGACGGTGAGCCTTACGGACTTGTCGGCGGCGACGAAGGCCGTGGTGCCGCCGGCGAGGAAGGCGACGACCAGGGCTTGCGGAACGATCCTGCGCCAGTTGTCCCGGCCCGTGGAGGCCGTTGCGGGGGCGGTGCGGCGGCGCCGCCCGGTCCCGGCGGGTGCCCCCGGTACGGGGTCGGGGCTGCGCCGGCGACCGCTGCCGGGGCCGGGGCGGGCGGGGCCGCCTTGCCCGGGGCCGGGGTCCGGGCTGCGCCGGCGGCCGGTACCGGGTGCGGCCGGGGTGGCGAGGTCCGCGAGCTCCGCGACCCAGGCGGGCGCACCCCGGCGGTGTCCGGAGGAGACGCCCGCGGCTGCTCCCGGGCCGGGGAGGGTGGCCGCGTCCGCGATCGCCGGGTCCGCGTACCGTCGCCTGCCCGTACCTGCGGGCACGTCCGCCGCGGTGCCCGGCGGCTCCCAGCGGCGCGCGGCCGGGGTGGGCTCCTGCGGGAGGATGGCGCGCCCCCGGCCCCGGCGGCCGGTCCCCGTCCCGGCTGCGGGGCCGGCTGCGGCTGCGGGGCCGGGTGCGGGTCCGGCCTCGGCCGCCTTGCGCCGCCGGGCGGCGCGCCCGTCCCCGGTGCGCGGCCCCGGTACCGGGGCGGGTTCCGGATCCGGGCCGGACGCATCCCCGTACACCCCGGTGAAAGGACTCTCGCTCACGACGCTCGCTCCACTGGTCCGGCCCCATCGGTTCGGGCACGGCACCCTAGCGGAGCCGCCGTCACTCACCAAAGCCGGACGGATACCCAGCGTGTCGAAGCGGGGGGTGGTTCAGTAGTCGAAGGCCCGCGCCGTGTTCGCCGCCAGGGCGGTGGCCATCGCGTCCTCGTCGATCCCCCGGACCGCGGCCATCGCCCGTACCGTCAGCGGAATGAGGTACGGCGCGTTGGGCCGTCCGCGGTACGGCGCCGGGGTCAGGTAGGGGGCGTCGGTCTCGACGAGCACCAGCTCCAGCGGGGCCACCGCGAGGGCCTCGCGCAGCGGCTGGGCGTTCTTGAACGTGACGGTCCCGGCGAAGGACATGTAGTACCCGGCGGCGGCGCACTCGCGCGCCATTTCGGCGTCGCCGGAGTAGCAGTGGAACACCGTCCGCTCGGGCGCTCCCTCCTCGCGCAGGACGCGCAGTACGTCGGCGTGGGCGTCGCGGTCGTGGATGACGAGGGCCTTGCCCTGCCGCTTCGCGATCTCGATGTGCGCGCGGAAGGAACGCTCCTGCGCCGCCATCCCCTCGGGGCCGGTGCGGAAGTGGTCCAGCCCGGTCTCGCCGACGGCCTTCACATGGGCCAGCTTCGCGAGCGCCTCGATCTCGGCCAGTGCCTCGTCGAGCGCACTCTCGCCGCCTCCGGCGCGGGCCCCCCGGCGCGTCCATCCTCCCTCGGGATCGCCGTGCACGATGCGGGGCGCTTCGTTCGGGTGAAGGGCCACGGCCGCGTGGACGTTCTCGTACGCGGCGGCGGTCTCGGCCGCCCAGCGGGACCCCGATACGTCGCAGCCCACCTGGACGACGGTGGTCACCCCGACCGAGGCGGCCTTGGCGAGGCCCTCCTCGACGGTGCCGCCCTGCATGTCCAGATGGGTGTGGGAGTCCGCCACCGCGACCCGTAGGGGTTCGGGCAGCGGCGGCGGAGTGTCCTTGGAGGCAGTGCTCATGCGGCCGATCTTATGACCGGCGGAAGATCCTCAGCAGTCGGGAGAGTCCGCCCCCGCGCTCGTCGTCCTCGGTCACCGGTACGGGTCCGGGGGCGTCGTGCGTCGGGGTCTTGCGCTGCTTGGGAGCCCGCGGGACGTCCGCGCCGGCGGGCACCGGGCCTGCTATCCCGGGGGAGATGCGGTGGTGGTAGAGCTTGTCGATCGTGCCGAGCACCGACGAGACCTGACCCTCCCGCATGATCCGCACCACGTGCCCGCCGCAGTTGTGGCAGGTCGGGTTCGACAGCGGGGAGGGGACCCGCTCGCCCTTGACGGTGTAGATGATGAAGGGCTGGCCCTGGCCGTCGACGTGATGCTCGATCTCGTAACCCTGCTCCCACGCGTATCCGCACCTCATGCACGCGAACGAGTACGCCTCGTGCACGGTCTGCACGGGAGGTACGGACCTCGAAGCAGCTCCTGCGGGTGCGGGTGCGGGTACCGAGGTGTCTGCGATCTCACTCATGCCAGCTCCTCTTGTTCCACTGGTGCCATTGCCAGTGGACGCCTCTTCGGGCGGGAGCGCATCAGGCCCTGTCTACTGTTGGACGGTCTTTGGGCGACTCATGCCCAAAGCGCCCGGTGCGCGGTCTGAGCTTTGCTTTTCAGGTTAGCTCTTTACCGTACTAGGGCGCCTTTTGAGCCACATTCTTTGCCGCGACCACCGCGTCGAACACCTCGCGCTTGGGTACTCCGGCCTCGGCCGCGACCGCCGCGATGGCTTCTTTTCGCCGCTCGCCGGCCTCCTCGCGCACCCGCACCCTGCGCACCAGCTCCTCGGCGTCCACATCGCCGGGGCCGGCGGCCGGGGCGCCCTCCACGACGACGGTGATCTCCCCGCGCACGCCCTCGGCGGCCCAGGCGGCCAGCTCGCCGAGCCCGCCGCGCTTGACCTCCTCGTACGTCTTGGTCAGCTCACGGCACACGGCGGCGCGCCGGTCGGCGCCGAAGACCTCGGCCATCGCGGCGAGGGCGTCGTCGAGCCGGTGCGGGGCCTCGAAGTAGACCAGGGTGCGGCGCTCGCCCTCGACCTCGCGGAGGCGGCCGAGGCGCTCGCCCGCCTTGCGCGGCAGGAACCCCTCGAAGCAGAACCGGTCCACCGGCAGCCCGGACAGGGCGAGCGCGGTGAGCACCGCGGACGGGCCGGGTACGGCGGTGACCTTGATGTCCTTCTCGACGGCGGCGGCGACGAGCCGGTAGCCGGGGTCGGAGACGGACGGCATGCCGGCGTCGGTCACGAGCAGCACCCGCTTGCCCTCCTCCAACGCCTCGACGAGCTCCGGGGTGCGTGCGGACTCGTTGCCCTCGAAGTACGAGACGACGCGCCCGGTGGTGTGGACGCCGAGCCCCTGGGTCAGCCGGCGCAGGCGGCGGGTGTCCTCGGCGGCGACCACGTCGGCCCGCTCCAGCTCGGTCGCGAGCCGGGGCGGGGCGTCCGCGAGATCGCCGATGGGGGTGCCGGCGAGCACGAGCACGCCTGCGGAAGAGGAGGTTTCGGAGCCGGTGGGCTGGTCAGTCGTCACCCGTCCATCCTCTCAGCCGTGCCACCCGGCATGTTCCGAGCGGTCCCCGGCGCTGGGGTTCGCACAGGTGCGTTCCCTACGATGACCCGGTGACCAGTACCGCGACGCCGCCGCCCAGCCCCGCGGGGGCCCCGCCCGCCCCCGTGGCGGGGCGCGAAGAACAGCCGTCCACCTGGCTGCGCCGCCTGCGCGGCTTCGGCTACGCGCCGGCGGCCGGCGCCCTGCGCCACCAGGACGTCCGCACCCGCCTGACGCCCCCCTACGCCCAGCCGTCCGAGCAGTTGTGGACGGCGCTCGGAATCCCGCTCTCGGCGGCGGGCGCCTGGCAGCGCGTCATGGCGTGGGCCGGGCCGTTGCTGGTGGCGCTGGTGGCCGGGGTGCTGCGCTTCGTGCACCTGGGCAGCCCGAAGGCGGTGATATTCGACGAGACGTACTACGCCAAGGACGCCTGGGCCACGATCCGGCAGGGCTACGAGGCGAGCTGGCCCAAGGACATCGACAAGTCGATCCTCGCCAACCCCAACGGGATCGCGCTCCCGCTGGACCCGGGCTACGTCGTGCACCCGCCGGTCGGCAAGTGGGTGATCGGTCTCGGCGAGTGGATGTTCGGCTTCACCCCGTTCGGCTGGCGGTTCATGACCGCCGTGCTCGGCACCCTGTCGGTGTTGCTGCTGTGCCGGATCGGGCGACGCCTCTTCCGCTCCACCTTCCTGGGCTGCCTGGCGGGCGCGCTGCTCGCGGTGGACGGCCTGCACCTGGTGATGAGCCGGACCGCGCTGCTCGACCTGGTGCTGATGTTCTTCGTGCTGGCCGCGTTCGGGGCGCTGCTCGTCGACCGGGACAAGGCCCGGGCCAGGCTCGCTGCGGCGCTCCCGGTGGACGGGGAGGGGCGGACCCGACCGGACGTCACGGTCGCCGAGACGCTGCGGCTGGGCTGGCGCCCGTACCGGGTGCTGGCGGGCGTGTGCCTGGGCCTGGCCTTCGGCACCAAGTGGAACGGCCTGATCGTGCTGGCCTTCTTCGGCGTGCTCACCGTCCTGTGGGACGCGGCCGCGCGGCGCACCGCGGGCGCGGGCGCACCGTACGTGGCGATGCTGCGCCGCGACGCACTGCCGGGCTTCCTGTCCACGGTGCCGGTCGCGGTGGCGGTCTACCTGGCCTCGTGGACGGGCTGGATCCTGAGCCCGGACAACGGCAAGGGCGGCTACTTCCGCGACTGGGCCGCCAAGAACGACCAGGGCAGTTCGCTGTCGTTCCTGCCGGAGTGGCTGCGCAGCCTGTGGCATTACGAGACCGAGGTGTACAAGTTCCACGTCGGGCTGACCTCGGGCCACACCTACGAGTCCAATCCGTGGAGCTGGCTGGTCCTGGGCCGCCCCGTCTCCTACTTCTACGAGTCCCCCGACCCCGGTACGGACGGCTGCCCGGCGACCGAGGCGGGCAAGTGCGCCCGCGAGGTGCTGGCGCTGGGCACCCCGCTGCTGTGGTGGGCGGGCTGCTTCGCGCTGCTGTACGTGCTGTGGCGGTGGTTCTTCCGTCGCGACTGGCGGGCGGGCGCGATCGCGTGCGCCCTGGGTGCGGGCCTGCTGCCCTGGTTCAACTACCAGGAGCGGACCATCTTCTTCTTCTACGCGGTCGTCTTCGTCCCGTACCTGTGCCTTGCGGTGGCGATGATGATCGGCGCCCTGCTGGGCCCCTCGGGCTCTACGGAACGCAGGCGCGCGCTGGGCGCGATCGCGGCGGGCGTGCTGGTCCTCCTCATCATCTGGAACTTCATCTATTTCTGGCCGATCTACACCGGCCAGACCCTCCCGATGGACTCGTGGCGTGGTCGCATGTGGCTGGACACCTGGGTCTAGCGGGCCGGCTGTGGTCCGCTTTGGGCCGGTACGGGACGGGCCGGAACTCCGGTGGCTGGATGTTCCGGTCCGGTAACGAGCTGTACGCCCCTCGTTCGCACAGCGTAAGGTCTGCGCCAAGGGTTCTTTGAACATGTTCAGAGAACTGGGGCTCCTGGGGAGGGGACAGGCGTGAACGGGGCGGCGAAGGGTGCCATCGTCGGCGGGGTGTTTCTCGCGATGCTCGGCGGAGCCGGGTACGGGGTGTATGCGGTGGTCGCGGACAGCGGCGGCGACGGCAAGGGCAGCGGCGGCACCGTGTTGCGGGCCGAGAAGGCCAGCAGGCCCGTGACCGACAAGGAGGCCGCGCAGACCGCCAAGGCCTTCCTCGCCGCCTGGGCCGCCGGGGACGCGCGCGCGGCCGGCGACCTGACGAACAACGTGCAGGCTGCGCAGACCGCGGTGGCCGACTACCGGGCCAAGGCCCACGTGACCAAGGCCGTGATCACACCGGGGACGCAGACGGGCCCGACCGTCCCGTTCAGCGTCGCCGCGGAGGTCACGTACGAGGGCGTGGGCAAGCCCCTCGCGTACGAGTCCAAGCTGACCGTCGTACGCGGGCTGACCAGCGGGAAGCCGCTCATCGACTGGCAGCCCTCGGTGATCCACCCGCAACTGCAGAAGGGCGAGCAGCTGCGCGCGGGCGCGCCCGCGGCCCCGCCGGTCAAAGCCGTGGACCGCAACGGCGAGGAGCTCAGCCCCGAGAAGTACCCGTCGCTGCGGCCGGTCCTCGACCAGCTGCGGCAGACGTACGGCGGCAAGACGGGCGGCAAGACGGGGGCCGAACTGTGGATCGAGCCGGCCGCCCAGGACGCGCCCAAGCGGACGCTGCTGACCCTGGCGGAGGGCGAGCCCAGCGAACTGAAGACGTACCTGGACGCCAAGGCGCAGGCGGCGGCCGAAAAGGCGGTCGCCGCGTACCCGGAGTCCTCGGTAGTCGCGATACAGCCGAGCAACGGACACGTCCTGGCCATCGCCAACCACCGCAAGGACGGCTTCAACGCGGCGATGGAGGGGGCGCGCGCGCCCGGCTCGACGATGAAGATCGTGACGGCGGCGATGCTGATCGACCGGGGCAAGGCGGCGGCCGACCAGCCGGCGGAGTGCACCAAGGAAGCGTCCTGGGGAGGCCGCTCCTTCCACAACCTGAACAACTTCGAACTGCCCGGTGCGACCTTCGCGACGAGCTTCGCCAGGTCCTGCAACACCGCCTTCATCAAGCAGATCGATGACGTGCACGACGACGGGGCGCTGTCGAAGGAGGCCCGGGAGGTCTTCGGCATCGGGCTGGACTGGAAGACGGGCGTCCGGTCGGCCGACGGCAAGGTGCCCGCCGCGACGGGTGCCGCGGCGGCGGCCGAGTACATCGGTCAGGGCCAGATCACCATGAACCCGCTGAACATCGCGTCCATCACGGCCACCGCGCGCACGGGGGTTTTCCACCAGCCGCTGCTGGTGGCTCAGGACCTCGACGGGCGCTCCGTGGCACAGGCGGAGCGTCGGATGAAGCCGTCGGTCGCGCAGCAACTGGTCCGGATGATGAAGCTGACGGCGACGAACGGCACGGCCGCGCAGGTGATGGGCTCGGTCGACGGCTCCGACAAGGGCGCGAAGACCGGCTCGGCAGAGGTCGATGGAGCGGGTAGCCCGGACAGTTGGTTCACCGGCTACAGCGGTGACGTCGCTGCGGCGGCGATGGTCGAGGCGGGCGGCCACGGCGGCGACGCGGCGGGCCCGATCGTAGCGGCGGTCCTCAACTCCTGACCGGGCCACAGGCCCGGGGCACCGGCCGGGCTGCGGGGCCGGGGCACGACGCCGGGCCGGGCCGGGCGGGGCGGGCGCGGGGAAGGGACGTCGCGGGGGGCGGGGCCGCCGCGCCGGCGTGCCCGCATGACGACCGGCACCCACCCCCGTTTCGCTGCGGCCCTGACCGAGTTGGTGGTGGCCGGAACCCCGCACGCGGTGTTCCCGATGGCCCCGCAGGAGCTGATCGCCCACGCGGGCGCCACGCTGCCGACGTCCGCGAGTCCTGACCGACCTGACGACCGCCGTTCGGGTCAGAGCGAGGCGTGGACGGCCCGGACCAGGGCCTGGGCCCGGGGGTCGGCCGTGACCGACTGGGCCAGGGCGTTCGTCACGTAGCCGAAGCCGATGCCGGCCTCCGGGTCCGCGAACGCGAGGGAGCCGCCGCGGCCCGGATGGCCGAACGAGGCCGGGGACAGCAGCGGCGAGGCCGGGCTGTGCAGCATGTAGCCGGGGCCGAAGCGGGTGTTGACCACCAGGACCCGGTCCGGGCCGGAGGAGAGCTCCGTACCCGCCAGCCGGGTCGTCGCGGGGGTGAACAGTCGGGTGCCGTCCTCGGTGTCGCCCAGCAGCGCCGCGTACAGGCCGGCGAGGCCGCGTGCGGTGCCGATGCCCGCCGATGCCGGAAGTTCGGCCGCCCGGTACTCGGGGGCGTTCTCGTCGGGCAGCGGCGTGATGGCCGCGAAGGCCCGCCGGGTCAGCGAGGAGGGGTCGGCATAGGCCTCCGAAACGTTCCTGCGGGGGCGCGTCCTCAAGACCCCCGCCGTCTGCGGCGGGTCCACCGGGCCCACCCGGCCCACCCGGCCGGCCTCCGCCTCGGGCAGTCCGATCCAGAACTCCAGCCCCCGCGGGCCGGTGACCTCCTGTGCGAGCCACTTCCCGAGGGAGGCCCCCGTCACCCGCAGCACCAGCTCCGACAGCAGCCAGCTGTAGGTCTGCGCGTGGTAGCCGTGCGCGGAGCCCGGCTCCCAGAAGGGCCGCTGCTCGGCGACCGCGCGCGCCCCGGACAGCCCGTCCACGGCCTCGGCCGGGGTCAGCGGCACGTCCAGCGCCGGCACCCCCGCGCGGTGTGCAAGCAGGTCCAGGACCCGGGTGCGTTCCTTGCCGCCCGCCTTGAACTCCGGCCAGTACGCGCCGACCGGGGCGTCCAGGTCCAGCAGCCCCCTCTGGTGCAGCAGCAGCGGTACGACGGCGGCCACGCCCTTGGTGGCCGAACGCACCACCTGTGCGGTGTCCGCCGTCCAGGGCGCGCCGCCGGCGCCCCCGTCCACGTCCTTCGGCCCGGCCCACAGGTCCACGACCTTGCGGCCGTCCCGGTACACGGCCACCGCCGCGCCCCGGTCCCCGAGCACCTCGACATTGCGCACAAAAGCGTCGCGGACGGCCTCGAAGCCCTCCGCCACCTCACCCTGGATGTTCACGCTCGATCCAACCACCACGGGCTCCTGCTTATGCCACCGATACCGAACGGGGGTCGAAGCCGAAGGGGAGCTCCAGCCGGTGCGCCCGCATCAGCTGTTCGTCGCACAGCAGGTCCTGCGTGCGGCCGTCGCCCGCGATGACCCCCTCGCTGAGGATCACCGACCGCGGGCACAGTTCCAGCGCGTAGGGCAGGTCGTGGGTCACCATCAGCACCGTCACGTCCAGCGAGCGCAGGATGTCCGCGAGCTCGCGCCGCGAGGCGGGGTCCAGGTTGGACGAGGGCTCGTCGAGGACCAGGATCTCCGGCTGCATCGCCAGTACGGTCGCCACCGCGACCCTGCGGCGCTGCCCGAACGACAGGTGGTGCGGCGGCCGGTCGGCGAAGGCCGCCATCCCCACCTGCTCCAGCGCGGCCGTGACCCGCTCCTCCAGTTCCGCCCCCCGCATCCCGGCCGCGGCCGGGCCGAAGGCCACGTCCTCCCGCACGGTCGGCATGAACAGCTGGTCGTCCGGGTCCTGGAAGACGATGCCGACCCGGCGCCGGATCTCGGCGAAGTTGCGCTTCTCCACCGGCAGCCCGGCCACCGTCACGCTGCCCACCCCGCCGCCGAGGATGCCGTTGAGGTGCAGCACCAGCGTGGTCTTGCCGGCGCCGTTCGGGCCGAGCAGGGCCACTCGCTCGCCGCGTCCTACGGTCAGGTCCACGCCGAAGAGGGCCTGGTGCCCGTCCGGATACGCGTAGGCGAGGCCGGTCACCTCCAGCGAGGCCGGTGCCGTCATCTGGTCCATTTCCATCTCCCTTCGGGGACTTCGCCGCTGCGTTCGGTCACCTGGTGGGGCAGCGGTCGGGGCTCGGCCGTCACGAGTCTCCTCGGGGGCCGGAGGCCGGGGGCAGCTCGGGGCCGGGGGGCAGCTCGGGGTCGGGGGGGCAGCCGCCCCGGGCGCAGGAGTCATCCCGTCAGACAGACCGCCGACAGCAGGACGGCCAGTGCGGTCAACGGGAGCGCAGAGGCGCGCGCCCACTGCGCGGGCGTTGCCGCCACGTCGTCGATCACCGGCATCGCGCCGGCGTAGCCGCGGCTGACCATCGCGAGGTGGACCCGCTCGCCGCGCTCGTAGGAACGGATGAACAGCGCGCCGGCGGTCTTGGCCAGCACTCCCCAGTGCCGGATGCCGCTGGCTTCGAACCCGCGCGAGCGCCGGGCGATCGACATCCGGCGCAGCTCGTCGGTGATCACGTCGCCGTACCGGATCATGAAGGAGGCGATCTGCACCAGCAGCGACGGCAGCTTCAGCCGCTGGAGCCCGAGCAGCAGCGCCCGCAGTTCGGTGGTCGAGGCGAGCAGGACGGAGGCGGCGACCCCCAGCGTGCCCTTGGCGAGCACGTTCCAGGCGCCCCACAGGCCCGAGACGCTGAGCGAGGTCCCGAGCACCTCGATCCGCTCGCCCTCTGCCACGAACGGCATGAGCACGGCGAAGGCCACGAACGGGACCTCGATCAGCAGTCGCCGCAGCAGGAAGCCGGCGGGGATCCGCGCCACGGCGGCGACGGCCGCGATGAGGACCGCGTACAGCCCGAAGGCCCAGACCGCCTCGCGCGGGGTGGACACGACGACCACGACGAAGGCGAGGACCGCGGCCAGCTTGCAGTGCGGCGGCAGCGCGTGGATCGGCGAATGCCCGCGCCGGTAGAGGGTGTGGGCGTGGCCGGCGCCCATCTCAGAGCGCCGTCGTCGCGGTCGAGGTGGCCGTCAGGTCCCGGGCCCGGCGGCGGCGCACGGTCCAGAAGATGCCGGTGCCGACGACGACGGTCGCGCCGACGCCGATGACACCCGCGAGGCCGCCGGAGAGCCGTGCGTCGTCGACGTCCTGGAGGCTGTAGTCGGCGAGGGGGGAGTCTGCGGCGGCGTGCTCCTGCACGTTCTGGTCGATGCCCTGGTCCGCGGCGACCTTCTCCAGGCCGTCGGGGCTGGCGGAGGCGTAGAAGGAGACGAAGCCGGCCAGGACGAGGGCGGTGACCAGGCCGGTGGCCCACACCTTCTTGGTGGAGCGGGCGGCGGCGGGCACGGGGGCGGCGGCGGCCGGCGCGTCGATCAGCCGGTCGCCGACGCGCAGCTTGAGCGGTACGGCCAGCCCGCGCGCCCCGTGCACCAGGTCCGGCCGGACGGCCAGGACGGCGCCCACGGTCGCGGCGGTGATGGCGGCTTCGCCGATTCCGATGAGCACGTGCACGCCGACCATCGCGGTGAACACCTTGCCGAGCGGGACGTCGGCGGTGCCGCCGAGGGCGTAGAGGAGGGTGAACGCGGCGGCTGCGCCGGGCACCGAGAGCAGCGCCCCGGCGAAGGCGGCGACGGTGACCGAGCGCCGGGTGTCCGGCAGGACCTTGAGCAGCCCGCGGAAGACGGCGTAGGCGACGACCACCGTCACGACGGCCATGTTCGTGATGTTGACGCCGAGGGCGGTCAGCCCGCCGTCGGCGAACAGGACCCCCTGCATGAGCAGCACCACGGACACGCACAGCACACCCGTGTAGGGCCCGACGAGTATCGCGGCGAGCGCCCCGCCCAGCAGGTGTCCGCTGGTGCCGGCGGCGACCGGGAAGTTCAGCATCTGAACGGCGAAGATGAAGGCGGCGACGAGGCCGGCGAGCGGCGCCGCCCGCTCGTCGAGCTCGCGCCGGGCGCCGCGGAGGCTGACGGCCACCGCGCCCGCGGCGGCGACACCTGCGGCGAGCGAGACGGGGGCGTCGATGAAGCCGTCGGGCACATGCATGCTGCTGCTCCGCTTCCTGCGGTCTTGAACGGAGAAAATCTTTAACCGTTCAAGAGTAATGCCCAATTGCAAACCATTGGCAAGAGCGTCAGCGAAACAAAAACGCCCGCGCGGCTTCACGGGGCGGATTCACGGGAATGTGCGAGGCTGGGGGCAATACAGACTCGTATGTCACGATATGAGGAGTCTTGTCGATGCCAGCGACCGCCGAGAATCCGCCCGCGAGCTCCTCCGCCACCGCGACTGCTGTCGCCGTCACCGCCGCTGCCGTCGAGGAGCGCGTCACTGCCCGCGTGATCAGCGACGACCCGCTCTACCGGAAGATCCCGGTGGCCCTGCGCTTCACCGCCGCGGAGCCGCTCGCCGTACGGATCGTGTTCCCCGCGGGCCTCTCCCCCCAGGGCACCGACAACGAATGGGTCTTCCCCCGGGCGCTCCTCGAAGCGGGGCTCCAGGCCCCGTCCGGCACCGGCGACGTACGCATCTGGCCCTGCGGTCGCGTCCAGGCGGTCGTCGAGTTCCACTCCCCCGAGGGCGTCGCCGTGATCCAGTTCGACATCGCCACGCTGCGCCGCTTCCTGCGCCGTACGTACGCCCGCGTCACCCGAACGGCGTAACGGGCCCGGCCCCGCACTGACGATCAGTGCGGGGCCGGGGCTCCGCCCGCGCGCCCCGGTTACGAAGAGCGGCGCGGGCGGGTGAATCGGGCGGGTCGGACGCAGGTCGGACGCAGGTCAGACCTTGACCAGCTCGCGGTCCTTGTCCGGTCCCTGCGGGGATTCGCCGGCGCCTTCGAGGTGCTTGCGCAGGCTCTCGCCCTCCACGTCCACGTTGGGCAGCAGCCGGTCCAGCCAGCCCGGCAGCCACCAGGCCTTGTGGCCGAGCAGGGCGAGCACCGCCGGGACGATGGCCATGCGGACGATGAAGGCGTCGAAGAAGACGGCGACGGCCAGGCCGAAGCCGATCATCTTGACCATCTGCTCGCTGGCGCCGATGAAGCCCGAGAACACCGCGATCATGATGACTGCGGCCGCCACGACCACCCGTGCGCTGTACTGGAATCCGGTCACGATCGCCTGGCCCGGACGCTCGCCGTGGACGTACGCCTCACGCATCCGGGTGACCAGGAAGACCTCGTAGTCCATGGCCAGACCGAAGACCACGCCCACCATGAAGATCGGCATCATGCTCATGATCGGACCGGTCTGCTCCACCCCGAAGAGCGAGCCGAGCCAGCCCCACTGGAAGACCGCGACGACCGCGCCGAGGGCGGCGACGACCGAGAGCAGGAAGCCCAGGGCCGCCTTGAGCGGGACCAGGATCGAGCGGAAGACCAGCATCAGCAGCAGGAAGGCGAGGCCGACCACGAGCGCCAGGTAGGGCAGCAGCGCGTCGTTCATCTTCTGCGAGAAGTCGATGTTCATCGCCGTCGCGCCGGTGACCAGGACGTCGTCGCCGCTGCCGTCGCGGATCGTGTGGACCAGGTTCTCGGTCTCCACCGAGGACGGGCGGTCCTTCGGAATGACCGTGATCACTGCGGCGTCGCCGGCCTTGTTGGAGGTCGGCGGGGTGACCGCGGCCACGCCCTCCAGCCCCTTGATCCGGTCGACCGTCTCGTCGGCGAGCTTCTTGTCGCCGTCGACCACCACCATCAGCGGACCGTTGAAGCCCGGGCCGAAGCCCTCCGACAGCAGGTCGTACGCCTTGCGCTGGGTGGTGGAGACCGGCTGGGCGCCGTCGTCCGGCAGCCCCATCTCCAGCTTGCCCGCCGGGATCGCGACGGCGCCGAGGCCGATCACGCCGACGAGCAGCACCATGATCGGGCGGCGCAGTACGAAGCGGGCCCAGCGGGTGCCGCCGTTGGGCTTGGGCTGGGCGCCGGCCGGCTTGCCCTTGCCGAGCAGCTTGCTCTTCGTACCCGCCGGCAGGACCTTCTTGCCCGCGAAGCCCAGGATGGCCGGGACCAGCGTGAGCGCGACGAGGACGGCGATGACCACGGTGCCCGCGGCCGCGAAGCCCATCTTGGTCAGCATCGGGATGTTGACGACGGCCAGGCCCACGAGGGCGATGACCACGGTGAGACCGGCGAAGACGACGGCGGAGCCGGCGGTTCCGGCGGCCCGGCCGGCGGCCTCGTCCCGCTCACGGCCCTCGGCGAGCTCCACGCGGTAGCGGGAGACGATGAAGAGGGCGTAGTCGATGCCGACCGCGAGGCCGATCATCATCGCGAGGGTGGAGGTGGTGGAGCCGAGGTCGAGGACGTTGGCGAGCGCGGTGATGGAGGAGACGCCGATGCCCACGCCGATCAGCGCGGTCAGCAGCGGCAGCCCGGCCGCGATCAGCGAGCCGAAGGTGATGACCAGCACGATCGCCGCGATCAGGATGCCGATGACCTCACCGGAGCCCGTCTCGGGGGCGGTCATCAGGGCGTCGCCGCCGATCTCGACGGTGAGCCCGGAGGCCTTGGCCGCGGTACCGGATTCCTTGAGCGCGTCGCGCGTCTCGTCCTTCAGCTCCATGCCGCTGACGGTGTACTTGACGCTGACGTACGCCGTGGAGCCGTCCCGGCTCACGGCCTGGGCCTGGTAGGGGTCGGTGACCGAGGCGACCTGGGCCTTGCCCGGGCCGTCCTTCAGGTCGGAGACGATCTTCTCGACCTCGGCCTTGTTCTTCGGGTCGTTGACCGTGGCGCCGGCCGGCGCCTTGATGACGATGCGGGCGGTGGCGCCGTCGGCGGCCATGCCCGGGAACTTCTCGTCCAGCACGTCGAAGGCCTTCTGGGCCTCCGTGCCGGGTATCGAGAACGATCCGGAGGTGGGCGCCGACGCCGAAGCCGCGCCGAAGCCGGCGGCGAACAGCAGCGCCACCCAGACGAGGGCGACGAGACCGCGGCGCCGGAAGGCGCCCCGGCCGAGTCGGTAGAGGAAGGTAGCCACGGAGGCGGTTCTCCCGTTCAGGTCGTGGGATGGATCCGGGATGGATCAGGGCGTGGAGAGCCGGCCCGACGACGAGAGCGGCGTGTCAGGAGCAGCAGTGCGGAGTGCGCTCAGACGCCGAGGGCGGGGAAGACCACGGCGTCGATGAAATGACCGAGGAAGGCGCGGTCGACGGACCGGTCCTCGATCAGCGGAAGCGCGATGAACGCCCCGATGAGCATGTGCGGTACGAAGGGAAGTGCCGGACAGTCCGGTGCGATCTCGCCCCGGTCGACGGCTCGTTGCAGCATCACCTGGAGACCGGTGATCTCCGGGTCGACCAGCAGTTCGCGCAGCGCCTTGTGGAGCTCCGGGCTCTCGTGGACCGCATGGGTCAGGCCCCGCATCAGTGCGGTGTCCTTCGCCATCTGCGCGTCGTCGGAGTGCTGGACCATGAGCCCGAAGTCCCCGCGCAGGCTGCCCGTGTCGATCTCCCGCAGGGACATCGGCTGGGTGCACCGCAGGGCCTTGGCGACCAGCTCGGGCTTACTCCCCCACTGGCGGTAGAGGGTGGCCTTGCTGGACTTGGTACGAGCGGCGACCGCATCCATGGTCAGCGCCTCGTAGCCGACCTCGCGGAGCAGGTCGAGCACTGCCCCGTGGAGTTCGGCTTCCCGCTCGGGGGTGATCCGGCTGCGCCGCGAAGAGACCTCCTCGGACATCTCCGGCACCTCCCATCCGAACGAAACCGTTTCGTACACCGACGACGATACCCCTGTCGCCAACGAAACGAAACCGTTCCGTTTCGTTTGACGGAGTGGTCTGGATCACCTGTACGAGTTGCCAGGCCCCCTCGGCGCGGAAAGCATTGTGGGGTGAGTCACGACGGCGCGTACCTCCGCTTCCCACACCTCCACGACGACCTGCTCTGCTTCGCCACCGAGGACGACCTCTGGGTCGCCCCGCTGGTCCCCGACGGCTCGACCCCCGGCAGGGCCTGGCGGCTCACCGTCGACCGGACCAGGGTCAGCCACCCCCGATTCTCCCCCGACGGCCGTCAGATCGCCTTCACCACCTGGCGCAGCCTCGACCCCGAGATCCACCTCGTCCCGGTGGACGGCGGCCCGGTCCGTCAGCTCAGCTACTGGGGGGCCACCGACACACGGGTCTGCGGCTGGACGCCGCCCGACAAGGACGGCCGCAGCGACATCCTCGCCGTCTCCTCGCACGGGCAGCCCTTCTCGTACTTCGCCTGGGCCTACAGCGTGCCGACCGACGGCTCCCCGGGCGGCAGGCTCCCCTGGGGCCCGGTCTCCGACATCGCCGTCCACAACGGCGACGCCCCCGACGGGGAGGGCCCCGACCGCCGCACCCTGCTGCTGACGGGCAAGCCCCCGCACGAACCCGCCGCCTGGAAGCGCTACCGCGGCGGCGCCACCGGCCGGCTCTGGCTGCACGGCAAACGACTCCTGGAGAACATCGAGGGCCACCTCGACTCCCCGATGTTCGTGGACGGCCGGATCGCCTTCCTCTCCGACCACGAGGGCATCGGCAACCTGTACTCCTGCCTGCCCGACGGCACCGACCTGCGCCGGCACACCGACCACGAGGAGTTCTACGCCCGGCACGCCTCCAGCGACGGCTCCCGGGTCGTGTACCAGTGCGCCGGGGACATCTGGCTCGTGGACTCGCTGGCCGAGGGCGCCGGCCCGCGCAAACTCCACGTCCGCCTCGGCGGCCCGCGCGCGGGCCGCCGTACGTACCAGGTGCCTGCCGCCAGCCACGTCGACTCCCTCTCCGTCGACGCCACCGGGCGGGCCAGCGCCGTCGTCATCCGCGGCAGCCTCTACTGGCTGACCCACCGCGACGGACCCGCCCGGACCATCGCCGACACCCCGGGCGTGCGGGTACGGCTGCCCGAGATGCTCGGCAGCAGCGGACAGGTCGCGTACGTGACGGACGCCGAGGGCGAGGACGCGATCGAGGTCGCCTACCTCCCGCGCGCCTCCGGGGACCGCGAGCCGCGCCGGCTGGCCTCCGGCGAACTGGGCCGCGTACTGGAACTCGTGTCCGACCCGGAGGGGGAACGCCTCGCCGTCGCCTCCCACGACGGGCGACTGCTGCTCATCGACGCGACCGAGGAGTCCGGGGGAGGCGAGGTCACCGAGCTGATCCGGTCCATCAACGGGCCCGTCGCCGACCTCGCGTTCTCGCCCGACGGGGCCTGGCTGACCTGGTCGCACCCGGGCATCGGTCGCTCGCTGCGGCAGATCAAGATGGCCCGGATCTCCGGACCCGGCCCGCGCGCCGTCGTGGACGTCACCAACGGCCGCTTCGAGGACGAGAATCCGGTCTTCACCCGCGACGGCCGCTACCTGGCCTTCCTGTCCTGGCGCGGTTTCGACCCCGTGTACGACGTGCACACCGGCGACCTGTCCTTCCCGCTGGGCTGCCGCCCGTACCTCGTGCCGCTGTCCTCGGCGACCCCCTCGCCCTTCGCGTTCACCCCCGACGGACGCCCGGCGGCGGGCGGACTCGACCCGGGCGAGGGCGAACCCACCGAAGGGGACGGCACGGTCACGGTGGAGGTGGAGGGGCTGGAGAGCCGGGTCACGCCGTTCCCGGTGACCGCGTCGAAGTACTCGGCCCTGTCCCCCGTGAGCGGCGGCGGACTGGTGTGGCTGCGCTGGCCGATCTCGGGCGCGCTCGGCGAGACCTTCGCCAATCCGACCGACACCAGCGGCAAGCCCTCACTGGAACACTTCGAGATCACCAAGGCGCGCAAGACCGAACTGGCCTCCGGGCTCGACTGGTTCGCGGTCAGCGGCGACGGCACCCGGCTCGTCGTCAACGACGACGGCGACCTGCGCGCGGTCCCGGCGACGGAGTCCGGCGACAGCGACTCCACCGTCTACCTCGACCTGCGGCGCATCCTGCACGAGGTGGACCCGGCCGCCGAATGGCGCCAGGCCTACGAGGAGGCCGGGCGGCTCATCCGCGCGTACTTCTGGGAGCCGGACATGTGCAACATCGACTGGGACGGGGTGCTGCGCCAGTACCGCCCCCTGGTCGAACGGGTCGCCTCGCCCGACGAGTTCGCGGACCTGCTGCGCGAGGTGCTCGGCGAGCTCGGCACCTCGCACGCGTACGTCTCCCCCGCGCGCCGCAACGAAGGCCCGCCGCACTACCAGCGGCCCATCGGGCTGCTCGGTGCCAACCTCGTGTTCCGGGACGGTGGTTGGGTACTCGCTCGGATCCTGCCGGGCGAGTCCTCCGACTCCAAGGCCCGCTCCCCGCTCGCCGGCACCGGCATCCGGGAAGGGGCCGTGCTCACCCACGTCGACGGACGCCCGGTGGACCCGGTGACCGGGCCCTATCCGCTGCTCTCGGCGGCCGGGGGCACCACGGTCGAGCTGACCTTCAAGCCCGCCGAAGGCGAGGGCCAGCCCAGGCGGGTGGCGGTGGTGCCGCTGATCGACGAGCGACCACTGCGCTACCACTACTGGGTGTCCAAGCGGCGCGCGGTGGTCCGCGAGGTGAGCGGCGGCAAGTGCGGCTACCTGCACATCCCCGACATGGGCGGCTCCGGCTGGGCACAGTTCAACCGCGACCTGCGGATGGAGATGTCCCGGCCCGCGCTGATCGTGGACGTACGCGGCAACGCGGGCGGTCACATCAGCGAGTTGGTGGTGGAGAAGCTGACCCGCTCGATCCTCGGCTGGGACCTCACGCGCAACGCCCAGCCCGTCTCGTACGCCTCCAACGCCCCCCGCGGTCCGATCGTGGCACTGGCCGACGAGGCGACCTCCTCGGACGGGGACATGATCACTGCGGCCTTCAAACTCCTCGGGCTCGGCCCGGTGGTGGGCCAGCGCACCTGGGGCGGCGTGGTCGGCATGACCGGTCGGCACACCCTCGGCGACGGCACCGTGATCACGGTGCCGATGAACGCCGCCTGGTTCCCCGAGTACGGGTGGTCGGTGGAGAACCACGGTGTGGAGCCGGACCTCGCGATCCTGCGCACCCCGCTCGACTGGGCGGAGGGACGGCACGCACAACTGGACGATGCCGTGCACCTGGCGCTCGAACTGCTGGAGCAGGATCCGGCAGCGGTGCCGCCCGGCTACGCGGACGTACCGGACCTGCGGCGCCCGAAGCTGCCGCCGCGGCCGTAGGGCACACGGCTCACGCACGCGACTCACACGCACGCCCGGACGATGAACGCCCGAACGGCGAACGCCACGCCCGAACGCCCGACGGCGCCGAGGGGCTCGACCCGGAGAAGAGGACGGGTCGAGCCCCTCGGCGCCGTGTACGGGTCAGCAGGCCTGCCGGCCGTCTGCCCTGAAGGCCGTTCACACGTCCCAGTGGTCGAAGGCCTCGATCAGATTTTCACGACCGGACAGAGCGCGCATTTCGATCAACGACCTGCGGTGTCCTGCGCACGTTCCCTCTCGTCGGCGGCCCCGCCGGCCCCCACGAGCCCCCGGGACACGCCGGCCAGCCTCGGCTCGAAGCGCTTCATCTCCCGCTGCCCGACGGTCGCGATGATCCCGGGCAGGTAGCCGCGTACGCCCTGCATCCCGCGCAGCCACCACTGCGCGTACACGTGCGGCGCGCGCCGCTCGATGCCGGCCACGATCCGGTCCACGGCCGGGCCCAGCGGGTAGGTGCGGTTCGACGGCCAGGGCAGCCGCTGGCGCAGCTCCCGCATGACCTCGTCCCGGTCGGCGCCGCGCACCATGTCGGTGTCTGTCCAGGAGAGGTAGCCCACGCCCACCTTGACGCCCTTGTAGCCGACCTCGGCGCGCAGACAGTGGGCGAAGGCCTCGACGCCGGACTTGGAGGCGCAGTACGCCGTCATCATCGGCGCGGGGGTGATCGCGGCCAGCGAGGCGATCTGCAAGAAGTACCCTCGGCTCTCCCCCAGTACGGGGAGGAACGCGCGGGCGGTGACGGCGCCGCCTATCAGGTTCACCTCGATCACCCGGCGCCACGCCTCGGGGTCGGAGTCCGCGAACGGACCGCCGGCGGCCACGCCCGCGTTCGCGACGACGATGTCGACCTTGCCGAAGCGCTGCTTGACCTCCTGCGCGACCCGGGCCATGGCCTCGTGGTCGGTGACGTCGGCGTACCAGTGGTCGCTGTCGGTGTGCAGCCGCTCGGAGACCTCCTTGAGTGCCTCCGGCTCCAGGCCCACCAGCGCCACCTTCGCGCCGCGCGCGGACAGCTTGCGGGCGAGCAGTTCGCCGACCCCGCGGGCGGCGCCGGTGACGACGGCGACCTGGCCTTCCAGACTCCTGCGAGCACTCACGGCGTCTTCTCCTTCTCGGTGGCGGGGCGGCCGTACTGCTGGTCGAGGTGGAGCACGGCCAGCTCGCGCACGGCGTTGGTGACGGCCTCGGGGGCCTCGATCGGGGTCATGTGCCCCATGCCGGTCAGCTCGGTCAGCCCCACGCAGTTCGGCAGGGCGGCGGCGAGCGCCCGAGCGTGCACGATCGGCGTCAGCCGGTCGTTCTTGCCTCCGATGACGGCGGTCGGCGCGGTGAGGGCGGCCAGGTTCGCCTCCAGGTCCAGCCCGGCGAGCACTTCGGACCAGGCGTACCGGACCCCGGTGGGGCAGGCGTGCACGATGCGGGCACAGGCCTCGACCTTGTCGGGCGCTGACCCGGGGCCCATCGTGGCGTACTTGAGCACCCGCTTGGCGATGGGTGTGACGGGTCCCAGCGGGGCGCGCGAACCGAGTACCGCGCCGGTGATGCGGGTCCGTACGCGCCCGGGGCGCAAGGGCACGACCAACGCCTCCGCGACCAGTCGGGCGCTCCCGGTGCTGCACAGCAGCGCGGCAGCGGCGTGCTCGGTGAACTCGGGTCGCCCGGCGGCGGCCATGACCGTCATCCCGCCCATGGAGTGCCCGGCGACGACCGCCCGCTCGCCGGGGGCCAGGGTGGCCCGCAGGACGGCGACCAGATCGTCGGCGAGGGCCGTGGTGTCGTAGCGGGAGGCGGCGGGGCTGCGCCCGTGTCCGCGCTGGTCGTAGGCGATGACCCGGTGGTCCCGGGAGAGGTCCCGTACCTGCGCGGCCCAGAAGGCGGTGGAGCAGGTCCAACCGTGCGCCAGCACCACGGCCGGCGCCCCCTCGTCCCCGTGCTCCTCCACGTGCAACCGGGCCCCGTCGGCGGAGACCACGACCCGTTCCCGTCGGGCGGCGGGCGGCGCGTACGGCCCGGTGGACAGGGGGCCGCCGGGACGGAATCCGAAGGAGCGCATCAGCCGGCTCACGCGGCGCCCTCCTCGGCGGAGGCGGAGACGGAGGTGGGGGCAGTGGCGGTGGGGGCAGTAGCGGGGGCGGTGGCCTGGCCCTTCGCCTCCACGGAGGCCTGGACCGGGACCCGCTCGTGCTCGTGCTCGCGCTCGCGCAGGCGGACGACTTCGTACTCCGAGAGGTCCACGCTCCGCGTCTCCTTCCGGAACTCGCCGGTGGTGCCCGGCCAGACCGTCGTGTTGCGCCCCTGCGCGTCCAGGTACCAGCTGGTGCAGCCGCCGGTGTTCCAGACCGTCCGCTCCATACGGGACTGGACCTGCCGGTTCCACCGGTTCACGGCCGAGGGCCGGGCCGTGAGCGCGACCCGCCCGCCCAGCCCGGTGGGGTCGAGGAGGGAGAGCTGGCGCAGGTAGTCCGCCATGTAGTTCAGCTGCGACTCGATCATGAGGATCATCGAGCTGTTGCCGAGCCCGGTGTTGGGTCCGATGATCGTCATCCAGTTCGGGAAGCCCGCCGCCGTTGCCCCGCGCAGCGCTTGCATGCCGTCCTTCCAGTGGTCTGCGAGGGTGCGTCCCTCCGCGCCCACCACCCGGTCGGCGATCGGCATGTCCGTGACGTGGAAGCCGGTGCCGAAGACGATCGCGTCGACCTCGACCTCGCTCCCGTCGGCGGCGACCAGGGTGTTGCCCCGGATCTCGGTCAGCCCGGATGCCACGAGGTCCACGTTCGGCCGGGCGAGCGCCGGGTAGTAGTCGCTGGACAGCAGGATCCGCTTGCAACCGATCCGGTACGAGGGCGTCAGCTTGGCCAGCAGCGCCGGGTCCTTGATCGAGCGCGCCATGTTGGCCTTGGCCAACGACTCGATGAGCCCGAGCTGGTTCGGCCGCTTGGTGAAGGCACTCACCTGGAGCTCGCGGATGCCCCACAGCAACCCCCGTCGGGCCGCCCGGGTGAACGGCAGCTGGCGGTGCAGCCACCGCTCCGCGCTGCTGATGGCCCGGTCGGTGCGCGGCATCACCCACGGCGGGGTCCGCTGGAACAGCGTGAGCCGCTCCACGTCCGGGGCGATGGCGGGCACGATCTGGATGGCCGAGGCGCCCGTGCCGATCATGGCGACGCGCTTGCCGCGCAGGTCGTAGTCGTGGTCCCAGCGCGCGGAGTGGAAGACCTTGCCGGGGAACTCTGCGAGTCCGGGGATCTCCGGCACCTTCGGGTCGGACAGCGGCCCGGTGGCGGAGACGACCACGTCGGCGGTGAGGTCCCCGGCCGAGGTCTCGATCTCCCACCGGAGCCGGTCCGCGTCCCAGCGCATCATCCGGACCTCGGAGTTCAGCCGGATGTGGGGGCGCAGCCCGAAGGTGTCGGCTACGTGCTCCAGGTAGGCCCGGATGTGCTGCTGCCCGGAGAAGGTCCGCGGCCAGTCGGGATTGGGCGCGAAGGAGAACGAATAGAGGTGGGAGGGCACGTCGCAGGCGCAGCCCGGATAACTGTTGTCCCGCCAGGTCCCGCCGACGGAGTCGGCCCGTTCCAGTACGACGAAGTCGGTGATCCCTTCCCGCCGCAGCCGCACGGCCGCGCCGAGCCCGCCGAATCCGGACCCGATCACTGCCACTCGTACGTGCTTGCGCTCGCCCTTGCCGCCCATGCCCGCCGCCTCCCGCTTCCGCAGTCCCAGCCAACCCAGCCAACCCAGCCGACCAACCGTGCCACATTGCCAGCAATCACTGGCACAATCGGGAGGGTAGAGCAGCTCCGTACTCATGGGTAGGGGTCACACCCGGAAAGTTACTGCCGGTACGCCATAGGCTTCGCCTGTGGAAGACACGGAAGCGGGAACGACAGTGCGTGAGTACCGTACGGAGGAACTGGCCGAGGCGGCCGGCATCCCCGTCCGCACCCTGCGCTTCTACCGCGAGCGCAAGCTCCTCCCGCCGCCGCGCCGCGAGGGCCGGATCGCCTGGTACGACGACCACCACCTGGCCCGGCTGCGCACCATCGCCGCCCTCCTGGAGCGCGGCCACACCCTCGGCGGCATCGCCGAGCTGACCGCCGCCTTCGAGAGCGGCCGGGACGTCAGCCAGCTCGGCGAGCTGCTCGGCATCGGTTGGTCCGAGGAGACCCCGGTGCGCCTGACGCCGGAGGCCCTCGCCGACTACTTCGAGGGAGAGGTCACCCCGGAGAACCTGGCGGCCTCCCTCGACCTCGGCTACCTCGCCACCGACGGCGACGCGATCGTGCACGTCAGCCGCCGCCTGCTGGACGTCTCCTCGGCGCTGGTCCGCGAGGGAGTGCCGCTCTCGGCGGTGCTGGAGACGGGGCGCCGGGTCCGCGAGCACGCGGACGCCATGGCAGCCCTGTTCACGGAGCTGATCTCCACCCACCTGACGCAGGAGTCCCTCCCGCGCCTGCGCCCGCTGGCGAAGAGCGTGGTGGAGGCGGAGCTCACCATGGCGATGGACCGCCTCCTGGCATCGGGTTCTCAGGACCCCAGCTCGTAGGCCACGGTGACGGGCGCGTGGTCCGACCAGCGCTCCGGATGCGTCTCTGCCCGCTCGACGAACGCCTTCACGGCCCGGGCGGCCAGCCCCGGGGTCGCGACCTGGAGGTCGATCCGCCACCCGGCGTCGTTGTCGAAGGCACGCCCGCGGTAGGACCACCAGGAGTAGGGCCCCTCCGTCTCGGGGTGCAGGCTCCGCACGACGTCGACGTACCCGGCGGTGTCGTACACCTGGCCGAGCCACTCCCGCTCCTCGGGCAGGAAGCCGGCGCTCTTCCGGTTGGTCTTCCAGTTCTTGAGGTCCGCTTCCCGGTGGCAGATGTTCCAGTCGCCGCAGACGACGACCTCCCGCCCGCCGGCGGCGGCGCGCGTCCTCAGCTCGGCGAGGTACGGCAGGAACTCCGCCATGAACCGGTACTTCTCGTCCTGCTTCTCGGTCCCGGCCTCCCCGGACGGCAGGTAGAGGCTGGCGACGGTCACGCCGGGCAGGTCCGCCTCCAGGTAGCGCCCGCTCGCATCGAACTCCGCGCTCCCGAACCCCACCTGCACCCGCTCGGGCGCCCGGCGCGTGTAGAGCGCGACCCCGGCCCGTCCCTTCGCGGCGGCCGGCGCGAACACGGTGTGCCAGCCCTCGGGCTCCCGGACCTCATCCGGAATCTGCCCCTCCTCGGCCCGCACCTCCTGGAGGCAGACCACATCGGCATCCGAACCGGCCAACCACGGGGAGAACCCCTTCTTGGCGGCGGCGCGGATCCCATTCACGTTCACGGACGTCACGGTGAGCATCCCAGCACCCTAACGGGAGCGTTCCGTACGATGGTCGGATGTCTCACGGGATCCAGCTCCGCGCCGTGCCGTACGACCACCCGGACGCGGTCAAACTCAACGACCAGGTGCAACTTGAGTACCAGGCGCGCTACGAGGGTGAGGGCGATGTCACACCGCTCGACCCGGCGATGTTCACCCCGCCGCGCGGCCTGTACCTGCTGGCGTACGACGCCTCGGGCGCCCCGATAGCCAGCGGCGGCTGGCGCACCCAGGACGCGAACGACGAGGGCTACGCGGACGGCGACGCCGAGCTCAAGCGCATGTACGTCGTCCCCGAGGCCCGCGGCCTCGGCCTGGCCCGCCGCATCCTGGCCGAACTGGAATCCGACGCCCGCGCTGCGGGCCGCGTCCGCATGGCCCTGGAAACGGGCGATCAGCAGCCGGAGGCGATAGCCCTGTACCTCTCCGCGGGCTACACCCCGTCGGAGAAGTTCGGCCACTACCGCTTCTACGACTCCAGCCGCTGCATGACCAAGCCCCTGCTCCCCTCCTGACCTCCCGCCCGCGGCGCCGGCCGCATTCGGGCACCACCTCGGACGGACCCCACAAACGCCGAGATCCCGCCTGGTCTTCCGGCCGGACGGGATCCCATGACGTTCCCGCCAGCTACTCGCGGTCAGCCGAGGTAGCCGAAGAGGTCGACGATCACATGGGCGGAGCCCCAACCGAGGTTGGCGATCTCCACCTTGCCGTCGGCTCCCACCGGCACCGTCACCAGGTTGGCCACCGTGCTGCCGGTCGTCCAGTTGAGGTTGGACGAGTCGGGGCGGGTGGTGCCCGACGGCCAGACGGTCAGGTGACCGTCGGACTTCGGGTCGGTCACCGTCACGTTCAGCACGACCGCCCTGGCACGCCCGAGTTCACGGCTGCCGGAGAGGTCCAGCACGGTGCTCCCTTGCGCGGGCACCGGGCCGGCGGTCCGGGTGTCGAACATGCGCGTGGGACCGGCAGTGTGGAAGGTGGCACCGGTCTGGTCGTCGGAGTAGTAGCCGAACACGTCGGCGATCAGGTGGGTGGTGCCCCAGCTCGCGTTGAACAGCTTCACCGCACCGTCCGCGCCGACCGGGACCACCACGTGGTTGGGCACGGTCTGGCCGCTCGTCCAGTTGAGGTTGGACGAGTTCGGCCGCTCGGTGCCCGACGGCCACACCGTCAGGTGCCCGTCGTCCTTCGCATCCGTCACCGTCACGTTCAGCACGACGGCCCTGACGCCGCTCTGCGGAACACCGCCACGCCCGGCGACCTGCAGCGATACCTCGCCACGGGCCGGCACCGGGGTGGTTCCCGGCCGGCCCACCGCCGCCCGCGAGTCCAGCAGCCGCGACGGGCCCGCCACGGAGTAGGTGCTGCCGCCGGCATCCGCGGAGTAGTAGCCGAAGACGTCGGCGATCAGGTGCGCCGTGCCCCAGCCCGCGTTGCGCAGGTTCACCTTGCCGTCCGCGCCGACCGGGACCACGACCTGGTTCGGTACGGTCCGCCCGGTCGTCCAGTTGAGGTTGGAGGAGTCCGGCCGGGTGGCGCCCGACGGCCAGACGGTCAGGTGACCGTCGGACTTCGGGTCGGTCACCGTCACGTTCAGCACGACGCCCTTCACCCCGGACTGCGGCACCCCCGCCCGGCCCGCGACCTGCAGCGACACCTCGCCGCCTGCCGCCACCGGGTCGGTTCCCGCACGGCCGAGGGCCTCGCGGGTGTCCAGCAGCCGCGCCGGGGAGAGCACGGTGAAGCGGTCGCCGGCCTGGGCGGCCTGGATGCCGTTGTTGGCGACATGGACGCGCTGCCCGTCGGTGTCGGTCCAGACGATGTTCGCGCCGGTGCGGTCGACGGCCCAGGACCGGTTCGGCTGGCGGAGGGACTTCCACTCCTCACCCTGGGCGAGGGTGCGGACCTGCACGGTGTTCTCCCCGCCGGAGGCCTTGATCCCGTCGTGGAAGTCGAGCAGCAGCAGCCGGCCGGTGGCCAGGTCCTGGCGCACCAGGTAGCCGTCGCCGAGCAGCGACTCCCGGCCCCAGGTCACGTTCGAGGAGCCGACGCTCTGCACCGGCACCGAGAGGGTCTGGCGGGTCACCGTGTCGTACACCCCGCTGGTGCGCACCGTGCCGCGGTCGTCCTGGCAGCCCCAGCTGACGAAGCGCCCGACGGCCTCCAGCAGAGTGGCCGGGCACGGCGTGGTGAAGGTGCCGCGGTCCATCTCACCCCGCACGTCGGTGGCGTAGACGGTGGTGCCGCCCTGTTTGGCGGTCCACAGCGTGTCGCCCTGCACCGCGACGCCGGTCGCCTGCGTCTGGAACACCTGGGCTCGGGCATCGAGATCGCCGACGATCACCTGGTGGTTGGACGTCCAGTTGCCGTACGCGGTCTGGGCGAGCACCACGTAGCGGCCCGAGGCGTCCGCGGTCTGCAGGCCGCCGACGTCACCGGTGGGTATGGTGCCGGCCCAGTCCCTGCTGCCGGCCTTGCGGATGACGGCCGCTTTCCTGGTCACCGGCTCGTGCTCCAGGTAGCGGCCGTCCCCGGTGGACCGGAGGCCGACGCAACCGGCGTTGTGGTCGAAACAGTTGGTGATGGAGTGCGTGCCGTCGAGGTACTCGAAGGTCTTGACCGGGGTCGCGTCGTTCGAAACCCGGTAGCTGCGGAAAGCACCGGTGATGTCGCCCGGCTGGAAGTGGACGGTGTCCGACGCGGCGGTGAGCACGCCCCCGCCGATCGACAAGCCGAAGACGGTGGCGGGCGCCGGGGGGACCTCGACCAGCCGGCCGGCCAGCGGCTTGGCGGTGCCGTCCACGGTGAGCCGGTGGACGGCGGTCTCCGGCTGGCTGCCGTACGCGGGGGACTTCGGACTGCCGACCGCGAGGAGCGACCCGTCCGGCGCGGGCAACAACTGGGTGTCAGCGAGCTCCAGCAGGTACTCGAAGATTCCGGAGGACGAGCCAGTGCCTGCGAAGCTCAGCGGACGGCCCCGGTTGTCCCCGGTGGTTCCCCGACCGGAGTCGGTACTGACCAGCCAGTCGCCGAGCAGCCGTAGTTCACCCTCCGCCGGGTTGAAGTAAGCGGAACCGGAACTCAGCACGGTCTGCGGCTGCGCCCGGTCCAGCACGTCCACGGTGCTCTGGTCACGGGTGCGCAACACCCTGCCCTTGGCCAGCCGGAACGCGTGGGCGGCGTCGGACTCCGCCTCGTCCGGCAGCGCGGTGGTCTGCCCCGTCACGACGTCCACCAGGACGGAGTGGCTGAGGTTGTTCAGGCGGTGACGCAGGATCAGCGAGTTCTGGTCGCCGTCGTGCACCGAGGTCGCGAGGACCGCATCGGTCGGCAGCGCCACCTTGGTACGGACCGTGGAGCCGCCGTCCAGCCGATTCAGGAACCAGCCGGTGACGCTGGATGCGCTGCCCTCGAAGGTCACCACGGTGCGCCCGTACGTCCCGTAGTAGCTCTGCCCGGCGGGGATCGCGATGCTGCCCAGCGCGACCGGCCGGCCGGTGGCCAGGTCGTACAGGTCGACCTTGGCGGGAGCCTGCGCCGTGGCCGCCGTGTGGATCGCCGCGGTGTCGGAGGAGGTTCCGTAGCGGTGGTCGGGGGTTCCCCGGTAGCCGGGCGAGGGCTCGCCGTCGACCAGGCCCCCGTCGACCGGAGCGGGCAGCCGCAAACCGGTGTCGGTGGTGGCGCCGGTGTCGTACCGGGTCCACAGCAATTGGTCGCTGCCCTCACGGGCGTGCAGCAGGCCGGTGTCGCCGGCCACGAAGAGCTGGTCCCTGGCCGGGAGGCCCCGCGGGGCCGCGGGCAGCACCAGCTCGGCAGGAGCGCCTGCGGCCGGCGCGGCGACCGCCTCGGGCAGGGCCACGGTCAGTGACGCGGCGCCCGTGACCAGGGCCAGCGTGGCGGCTCCCAACCCTCGGCGCAGTCGCAACGATCGTCGTAAGTTCGGGTGCACAACCGCCCTCTCATGGACGAGCACGGGAGAAGGGGATGCTGCGGAACCGGGCCCGTGCAGCCGCTCTCGCGGGCCGGTCGGCCCGGCTCTTGGCTCGGTCCCCCTCCGATCGTGTCGGAGGATAACAACGGTGATCGCCCGTCCGCACAGGAATTCCTGGTGCCGCTGACGGCCCTGGCCCGAGCGTGGACCGCCTCGTACGGTTCCGGCCGGTAGGACAGCACCACACCCGCCACGACCTTCTGCTCGCTGCGCCAGTACAACTTCGGCAGCACGGCATCGCCGTGGTCATCTGCGTTCCTTCTTGGGGCAGAGCCGGGTGCTGGAGCCGGAAGCGGGTCAGGAAGCGCGATCAGTCGAACTCCAGGCCGAAGTACGGGTCGGGTTCGCCTGTGTAGGGGTCGATTCCGGACTCCCGGCGTCGTTGTTCCTCGCGCCAGTGGACGAAATGCGGAGCGGGCTCGCCCCCGAGGTACGCGTCGCTGAGCGGGCACTCGTCGAAGCCTTCGGCGAACAGGCGGCGGAGAAACTCCGCCATTCCGCTCGGCACCGCCCGCCCAGCAGACGGCGGGGTCGCGCCTCCGTCGAGATCACAGCCGGCTGGCCCTCCTGCGGTGGCTCCGATGAAGGGATCTTCGGGCCCTCGGCCACGCTCCTCGTCGCCGCCAGCCGCCGGCATCCGACCGACCGTCCCCGCTCACGTTCGGACACCGTCTCGACACACCCCACAAACGCCGAGATCCCGCCCCGCCTTCCGGCGGAACGGGATCTCGTGACGATTCCTGAGAGCTACTCAAGAACTGTCGTCTGTGGACCTGTGGGGATTTGAACCCCAGACCCCCTCGATGCGAACGAGGTGCGCTACCAGACTGCGCCACAGGCCCTTGCGACGTGTGAAACATTAGCATCCCCGCGCGGGTGCTCCAAAACCGATAGCGGGAGCGCCCGTGCAGGTCCGGTCATTCGTTCGCGGCACGGGGGCGGTCTTCGCTCTCGTACTGGTCGAACAGCGGTGTGCGGCCGCGGTCGCGACCGCGCGGGCGGGCGTTCGAAGGGGACTTCTGGTCCGGCTTCGCCTCGACCCTCGGCTCGGGCTTCGGGGCCGCCGAGGGCTGGGCGCGCAGCCGGGGGTCGGTCGGTTCGGCCGCGCTGGAGCGGGTGGCGCTCCAGGCGTCCGGGGTCGCCGGGCCCGTGGCGCGCGGGGCGACCGGGGCCGTGACGTACGTCGGCAGCGGGACCGGGACCGGCTCCCAGCTGTCACCCCGGACGGGGCCGCGCTCACGCTCGCGCTGCTGGTCCACCCACTCGGCGTGGTCGGTCTGCTCGACCAGCGCGCGCCGTCCGGCCTCCTGCGGGGAGACGGGTGGCGCGGGGTCCGGTTCGGATCCCGCGGTGGCTTCCGGTTCGCGGCGGCGCGGGCGGTTCTCGCGCAGCTGCCGGGCGGCTGCCTCGGCGCGCCGCCGGTCCATGGTGAACTCGAAGCGGCGCCGCTCCTGGACCCGCAGGTGCACGATGTACGTGCTCAGCAGCAGGGCCGGTACGGCGGGCGCCCAGAGGTAGCCCAGACCGCCGACCGCGGCGACGACCGTCCCCAGCGTGAAGATCAGGAAGAGCAGTGCGGTGGTGCGCCGGCGCCGCGCGAGCACCTGGAGGCGCTGTTCGCGCCGGTGCCGCTCCGCCATGGCCGACCTCGGCTCCGCCCTGGTCGGGGGCACGACGAGGGCCCGGGCGTCGGCTTCCACGGAATTCACCGTTTCCGTCGCGACGTCCGGGTCCGCGCGGTACTGGGGCTCGGCCTCCTGGTCGCCGCGTTCACGCAGCCCCTTGGCGTAACGCCGCTCCATTCCCGCTCGGCCGGAAAGCAGCCGAATGGCAGTGGAGAAGCGTTCCGTCGGACGGGCTTCGTTCAGCTCGTCCTGCCTCCGGAGCCACATGGGCACCAAGTAGGCGGCCCAGGCCCCGACAATGACTGCGTAGATGAGGCCGCTGCTGCTCACACCTCACACCGTAGAGGGGCACGGCCGGGCGGATCCGCCAATTGGGCCGGTGTGTCGCACGAACCGGCTGATATCACGGACTTTTTTTGTGAATCTTCGGATCAGGTTATGGGTGAATCGGTTCCCGACCCCCGCGAATTCGAACAGTTATTCGCTTTATGGGGAAGGAGTGCCCTGACTGCGGGCGTGGTGCCAGCGACGCAGCAGTCCCTCCGGGACCTCTTCCGCCGTCAGCGCGTACACGAGGTGGTCGCGCCACGCGCCGTCGATGTGCAAGTAGCGGGGCCGCAGCCCCTCCTCGCGGAACCCCAGCTTCTCCACCACCCGGCGGCTCGGACCGTTCTCCGGGCGGATGCACACCTCCATCCGATGCAGCCCGACCTTCGCGAAGCAGTGGTCCACCGCGAGCGCGACCGCCGTCGGCATCACGCCCCGGCCCGCCACCTCGCGGTCCACCCAGTAGCCGACGTGGCCGGCGCACATCGAGCCCCAGGTGATCCCGGCGACCGTCAACTGGCCGACCAGCCGGCCCTGGTACTCGATGACGAAGGGCAGCATCCGCCCCGCGTTCGCCTCCGCCCGCAGGTGACGGACCATCTGGCGGTACGTCGGCCGCTGGACGACCGGCCCCCAGGGCGCGGGCGGCGGAATCGTCGCCTCCCAGGGGCGGAGCCAGTCGCGGTTGCGCCGGTTGACCTCGCGCCAGGCGCTCTGGTCCCGCAGTCTTATCGGCCGGAGCGTGACGTCGCCGTCGGTCAGCACCACCGGCCAGGAGGGCCCGTTCAGCTCGGGCTCCCCGAGGGTCTGGGGTGGTCGCCGCCCCGGATCTGGTCCACGGCGTGCGGCAGGATCCGCGCGAGGACCGCGAGGCCGTCCCGGACGCCGCCGGTGGAGCCGGGCAGGTTCACGATCAGGGTGCGGCCGGCCACCCCGGCCAGGCCCCGGGACAGGGCCGCGGTCGGGACCTTCACCAGGCCCTCGGCACGGATGGCCTGCGGGATGCCCGGGATCTCGTAGTCCAGCACCCGCGCGGTGGCGTCCGGGGTGCGGTCGGTCGGCGAGATGCCGGTGCCGCCGGTGGTCAGGATGACGTCGTACCCGGCGGCGGCGCCCTCGCGCAGCGCCTGCTCGACCGGATCCCCGTCCGGGACGACCCGCGGACCGTCCACCGTGAAGCCGAGTCCTTCGAGCCCCTCGGCCAACAGCGGCCCGCCCTTGTCCTCGTACACGCCGGCCGAGGCGCGGTTCGAGGCGGTGACCACCAGGGCGCGCAGGGCTGGCCCGGGCCCCACGGCCTCGCTCACGGCCTCGCCCGCAGCCTTGCCGGCCGCCTGCGCCTCGCCGGCCGCCGCCGGCTCCTGGCCGGCGCCGTGGGTGTGGCCGAAGGCGTCGCCGGCGCGGGGGGCGCTCACGCGCGCGTCCAGTCGCCGGACTTGCCGCCGGTCTTCTCCTCCACCCGGACGTCCGTGATGACGGCGCCCTTGTCGACGGCCTTCACCATGTCGATGACGGTGAGCCCGGCGACCGCCACGGCGGTCAGCGCTTCCATCTCGACGCCCGTGCGGTCGGTGGTCTTGACGGTGGCGAGGATCTCGACGGCGTCGTCGGCGACGGAGAGGTCCACCTTCACGCCCGACACGGCCAGCGGGTGGCAGAGCGGGATCAGGTCGGGGGTCTTCTTCGCACCCATGATCCCGGCGATCCGCGCGGTGGCGAGGGCGTCGCCCTTCGGCACGCCCTCGCCGCGCAACAGCTCGATCACCCGGGGAGAGACGAGCACGCGACCGCTGGCCCGCGCCGTCCGCATCGTGACGTCCTTCTCCGAGACGTCCACCATCCGGGCCGCGCCGGCCTCGTCGATGTGCGTCAGCCTGCTCTGCGTGCTCATAGGTTCGTGCCGCTCCCGCTCCGGGCCCCCAGGGCCTGTGTGGTGCAACACGCTACCCGCACCTGCGGGACTTCAGCCGAGCAGGACCACTTCCAGCTCGGACCCCGGCTCCACCGTGGTGACGTCCTCCGGGACGACCAACAGCGAGTCGGCGTGGGCCAGTGCCGCGATCAGGTGCGAGCCCGATCCGCCGACCGGGCTGACCGTGCCGCTCTCCGGGTCGTACTTCCCCCGCAGGAACTGGCGGCGGCCCGCCGGGGAGCCGAGCGCCCCGTCCGCCTTCAGCACGGCCCGCACGCTCGGCCGGCTGACGTCCGCCAAGCCCATGAGCGTGCGGATCGCGGGACGCACGAACAGCTCGAAGGAGACGTACGAGGACACCGGATTGCCGGGCAGGGCCAGCAGGGGGGTGTGGTCCGGGCCGATGGTGCCGAAGCCCTGCGGCTTGCCCGGCTGCATCGCGAGCTTGCGGAAGTCCATCCGGCTGCCGTCCACGTCGTCGCCACCGGTGACGCCCACCGAGGACAGCGCTTCCTTGACCACGTCGTACGCGCCGACGCTGACACCTCCCGTGGTGACCAGCAGGTCGGCCCGGATCAGCTGGTCCTCGATGGTGGCGCGCAGTGTCTCGGCGTCGTCGGCGACGGCCCCGACCCGGTAGGCGATCGCCCCGGCGTCCCGCGCGGCGGCGGCCAACGCGAAGCTGTTCGAGTCGTAGATCGTTCCCGCTACCAGCGCCTCACCCGGCTGGACCAGCTCGCTGCCGGTGGACAGCACGACCACCCTCGGCCGGGGCCGGACCCGGACGGTGCCGCGCCCGATGGCGGCCAGCAGGGCGATCTGCGGCGGGCCGAGCACCGTGCCCGCGGCGAGCGCGAGGTCTCCGGCCTGGACGTCGCTGCCGCGCGAGCGTACGTGGGCGCGCGCCTCGGCGGACCGGTGCACGCGCACCTCACCGCCGGCGCCCTCGGGGGCCGCGCTGGCCGGGGTCATCCCGGCGGCCGCGCCGCCACCCGTACCGCCGTCGGTCCACTCGACCGGTACGACGGCTTCCGCACCGGGCGGCAGCGGGGCGCCCGTCATGATGCGGGCGGCCTGGCCGGGGCCGACGGTGGGCAGCTCGCCGCTGCCCGCCGCCACGTCCCCGATGACCGTCAGCACCGCGGGGAACTCCTCGCTCGCGCCCTGGACGTCGGCCGTACGGACGGCGTACCCGTCCATGGAGCTGTTGTCGAAGGGCGGGAGGGCGACGGGCACGGTGACGTCCTCTACCAGGACGCAGCCCTGGGCGTCGAGCAGCTGGAGCTCGATGGGCTCCAGCGGTCGGACGGCGGCGAGGACGTCCGCGAGGTGCTCGTCCACCGACCACAGACGCTGGGGGCCGTGGTCGGTGTCCTGCGGTGCGCGGCTGCTCAAGGTGCTAGATCTCCTCCGTGACGTAACGGTGAAGCCAGGTGCGGAACTCCGGGCCCAGGTCCTCACGCTCGCACGCGAGGCGGACGATGGCCCGCAGGTAGTCCCCGCGGTCTCCGGTGTCGTAGCGGCGGCCCCGGAAGACCACGCCGTGCACCGGACCGCCCACGGTCTCGTCGGCGGCCAGCTTCTGCAGGCCGTCGGTGAGCTGGATCTCCCCGCCGCGGCCCGGCTCGGTCTCCCGCAGTATGTCGAAGATCGCGGGGTTGAGGACGTACCGTCCGATGACCGCGAAATTGCTGGGGGCGTCCGCGGCGTCCGGCTTCTCGACGAGTCCGGTGACCCGGACGACGTCCGGCTCGTCCGTGTGCTCGACGGCGGCGCAGCCGTAGAGGTGGACGCTGGCCGGGTCCACCTCCATCAGGGCGATGACGGTGCCGCCGGTGCGCGCGTGGATGTCGGTCATCTGCCGCAGCAGCGGGTCGCGCGGGTCGATCAGGTCGTCGCCGAGCAGGACGGCGAAGGCCTCGTTGCCGACGTGCGGCTCGGCGCACAGGACGGCGTGGCCGAGGCCGCGCGGGTCGCCCTGGCGGACGTAGTGCATGGTGGCCAGGTCGCTGGATTCCTGGACCTTCTTGAGCCGGTCGTCGTCGCCCTTGGCGATGAGGGCCGACTCCAGCTCGTAGTTGCGGTCGAAGTGGTCTTCGAGGGCTCGCTTGTTGCGCCCTGTGATCATGAGGACGTCGTCCAGGCCGGCCGAGACGGCCTCTTCCACCACGTACTGGATGGCCGGCTTGTCCACGACCGGGAGCATTTCCTTGGGCGTCGCCTTGGTCGCCGGCAGGAAGCGGGTGCCGAGGCCCGCGGCGGGGATGACGGCCTTCTTGATCACGGGGTGCAACTCAGTCATGGGCAGAACGATAGTGGGTCACGCAGAACCGCCAGGTTTGATTCCGGTAAATAGATCAATGATTGACCCAATTTCAAGGGATATGCGAGTCAGCTGTGGTAAGGAACCCTCCCAACCCGTCCGAAAAGACCCACCTGCGCGGTGAACTCCTCGCCGCCCGCCGGGCCTTGTCGCCCGAGACCCTGCGCACGGCGACCCGCGCGCTCTCCCGCTCCGCCCTAGAGCTTCCCGAACTGAGCGGTGCGCACACCGTGGCGGCGTACGTTTCCGTCGGAACCGAACCCGGCACCCGCGACCTGCTCGACGCCCTGCGGACGGCCGGGAAGCGGGTGCTGCTGCCGGTCCTGCTGCCCGACAACGACCTCGACTGGGCCGTGTACGAAGGCCCGGCCGGCCTCGCCGAGGCCGCGCACCCGGGGAAGATGCGCCTGCTGGAACCGACCGGGGTACGGCTCGGGCCGGACGCGGTCACCGGCGCCGACGCCGTCCTGCTGCCCGGACTGGCCGTCGACCGCCGCGGGATGCGGCTCGGCCGCGGCGGGGGCTCGTACGACCGGGTGCTGGCCCGCCTGGAGCGCGCCGGGGCCCACCCCGCACTGGTCGTGCTCCTGTACGACGAAGAGGTGGTCGCGCGGGTCCCGGAGGAACCGCACGACCACCCCGTCCAGGCGGTCGCCACCCCCTCGGGGGTGATCCGCTTCAGCTCATGAGCCCGGCTTCAGCGTGAGGGTCTCCACCGTGGCCTTCTCGACCGCGTCCTTACCGAAGGGCCACTCCAGCAGCTCGCCCTTGGCCCACATGGTCGTCTGGTCCGTGTAGTTGTCGTGGTACGCGTGGCCCGAGGCACCCGTCAGGTTGATCCAGCGGGACTTGTCCAGGTCGTTGAGGTTCACGACCATCCGCATCGACGGGACCCAGGTGACCCCGTACCCGCTGGAGGCGTTCCAGCCGGACGCGTTGACGGTGGCCTCACCGCCGCCCAGGTTCCACGGGCCGCGGTTGAGGAGCCACTGCATGAAGCCGGGGCCCTCGGTGCCGATGGTCTGGTTCTTCAGCGACAACTGGTGCAGGCGCCCCCAGCTCCAGGTGGACTGGTCCTTGCCGAGCTTGGCGGTCAGCTCCCAGCGGGCGTCCTTCATGGCCCGGGCGAACAGCTCGTCCCGGGTGGTCGTGGCGGGCGTGCGCGGCTTGATCTCGGGCGACTGCCACCACGGCGACTTCTCGTCCTTGACCAGCCGGCGGACCACCTCGAACCAGCGGTCGCCGCCGTCCGGCTGCGCCGAGTCGGGGCCGCGCGTACCGCACTCGCGGACCGTCTTGGCGAGGTCGTCGACCGGACCGCTGCTCGCCTCGCGGACGTTCATGCAGCTGCCCTCGATGCGCAGCTCCTTCGGCATCTTGTCGCCGAAGGCCAGCTTGAGGACGTTGCGCCAGACCGCGTTGAAGTAGGCGGCCGCCGCCGAGTCGGGCTCCTGGGTGTAGTTCCAACCCTCCAGCAGCTTCTGCGCCGCGCGCACGTCCGGGTCCGAGACTTCGATCTTGGCGAGCATCGGGGTCAACAGCGCCGCGATCTCGCTGCTGTTGTCCATCTGCATGCTGCGCATGTCGTCGGTGGAGATCTTGCCGCTGTCCTTGATCTTCGCCTCGATGAGGTCGTTGATCCGCTGGCTGCGGGCGCCGTAGCCCCAGTCGGTGGTCAGCAGGTACGGGTACTTGCCCTGGCCGGTCCCGCTCTCCACCACGGCCTGGTTCGCCGTGACGATGTAGCCGCGCGCCGGGTTGAGGTCGTACGGCATCTCGTCCTGCGGGATGTAGCCCGCGCCGCCGTCCTTGCCGCCCTTCCAGGCGTACTTGGAGTCCCAACCGGGGGCCGGCATACGGCCGTCGCCGGCGCCGCGGATCGGGATGCGGCCCGGGGCCTGGTAGCCGATGTTGCCCGTGGCGCCCTTGTTGTCGGCGTAGATCAGGTTCTGCGAGGGGACCTCGAAGTCGCGGGCGGCGGCGCGGAAGCCCGCGAAGTCCTTGGCCCGGTTGAGGCTGAAGACGGCGTCCATCGACTTGCCGGGGTCCAGGGCGGTCCAGCGCAGGGCGACGGCGTAGCCGTTGCCGCGGTCGGGGGCCGAGCTGGAGATGGGGGCGCGGTTGCCGACCGTACCGATCTCGTCGCTGCGGTCGGAGATCAGCGGGCCGTTGTTGGTGGTGCGGACGGTGATCTTCTTGCTGCTGCCGCCGGCGACCTTGATGACCTCTTCACGGATGGTGAAGGGGACGACCTTGTTGTCGTAGACGTAGCCCTCGGGCTTGACCTGCTCCAGGTAGAGGTCGGTGACGTCGGCGCCGAGGTTGGTCATGCCCCAGGCGATGTCGGCGTTGTGGCCTATGACCACCCCGGGCATGCCGGAGAAGGTGTAGCCGGCGACGTCGTACTTGCACTGGTTCGAGACTGCACGGCAGTGCAGGCCCATCTGGTACCAGACCGAGGGCAGCTGCGGAGACAGGTGCGGGTCGTTCGCGAGCAGCGGCTTGCCGGTGGTCGTGTACTTGCCGGAGACGACCCAGGAGTTCGAGCCGATGCCGCTGCCGTTGGGGCCCAGGATCGCGGGGACCTGGTCCAGGGTCTTGGCGAGGGAGGTGAGGGAGGTGCGCAGGCCGGCGGTCGCGCCCTGGGCGCTCGCGTTGTCGGCGAGGCCGCTGATGGTGGCTCCGGCGGTGGAGGCGGTGGAGGCCTGGGAACCGGAGGTGCCGCCGGACGCGGAAGCGGAGCCCGAGCCCGAACCGGTCGAGCCGGAGCCCGTGGAGCCGGCGGCGCCGCCCTGGGGGGCGTACTTCCCGCCGTCGATCTTGCCCCCGTCGACGATCGCCTTGTTCCGGTCGAAGGGGTACGGCGGGTAGAGCTCGTCGATCTGCGCCTGGGTGAGCTTGTTCGACATCAGCGCGCGGTCGATCTCGTCCTGCATGTTGCCGCGCAGGTCCCACGCCATCGCCTTGAGCCAGGCCACCGAGTCTACCGGCGTCCACTGCTCGGGCTGGTAGTCGTCACTGAGCTTGAGGGCGGCGTGTTCGACGGAGAGGTCCTTGCCGGCCTTCCCCTTCAGGTACGCGTTGACCCCGTCGGCGTAGGCCTGGAGGTACTTCTTCGTCTCGGCCGAGAGCTTGGTGTCGTACTCGGCCTGCGCGACCTGGCGCCAGCCGAGCGTGCGCAGGAAGGCGTCGGTCTCGACCTGGCCGGGGCCGAACATCTCGGAGAGCCGCCCGGAGGTCATGTGGCGGCGTACGTCCATCTCCCAGAAGCGGTCCTGGGCGTGTACGAAGCCCTGCGCACGGAAGAGGTCGTCGTCGTTGTCGGCGTAGAGCTGGGGAATGCCGTGGGAGTCGCGCTTGACGTCGACGGTGCCGGTCAGACCGGGCACCTTCAGGGAGCCGGTGGCCTGGGGGAACGAGGCGCGGACTGTGTCCAGGCTCCAGTACGTCCCGTACCCGAAGCCCGTGACGAGCGCCAGGACCAGGACGAGCACGATCAGACGGGCGCGTCGTCCCTTCTTCTTGACGGAAGGGGCGGTTTCGTTGGCGGGCATCGCTGTCCTTAGAGGGGCAGGGTGGTCCTGGGAGTGCTGGGAGCAACCATAGGCGCAGGACCGGGTGCGTTGATCCGCCAGGGGTCGAGGTGATGAGGACAGGGCCCGCCAGGCGTTTCACAATGTGGTTATCGCGTAAAGGATGCGTCAAATATTAGGTAAGGTAACGAAGTATCTGCCGATCTTGCCGGACATGTCGCCTGGGGGAACGTTCCACCGGGCGCCTTGAGGAAAGGGCCGCCCACTGACCGTCCACACGCTCAATGAGCTCCTGCTGGTCTGTTCGCTCGTGCTGCTCGTCGCCGTCGCGGCGGTACGCATCTCCTCACGCAGCGGCCTCCCCAGCCTGCTCATCTACCTCGGCATAGGCGTCGCGATAGGCCAGGACGGCATCGGCAACGTCGTTTTCGACAACGCCGAACTGACCCAGGTCATCGGCTACGCCGCGCTCGTCGTGATCCTCGCCGAGGGCGGTCTGGGCACCAAGTGGAAACAGATCAAACCGGCCCTACCTGCCGCGATCATGCTGTCACTGGTCGGCGTCGCGATCAGCGTGGGTGTCACGGCGGCCGGCGCGCACTACCTGGTCGGACTGGACTGGCGCCAGTCCCTGCTGATCGGCGCGGTCGTCTCCTCGACCGACGCGGCAGCCGTCTTCTCCGTACTGCGCAAGGTCCCGCTGCCCTCCCGGATCACGGGCGTGCTGGAAGCCGAATCGGGTTTCAACGACGCCCCCGTCGTCATCCTGGTCGTCGCGTTCGCGACCGTCGGCCCGGTGGACCCGTGGTACATCCTGCTCGGCAAGATCGCCCTGGAACTGGCGATCGGCGCCGTGATCGGCCTGTCGGTGGGCTTCCTGGGCGCGTACGGCCTGCGGCACGTGGCCCTGCCCGCCTCCGGCCTCTACCCGATCGCCGTGATGGCCATCGCCGTGACGGCGTACGCGGCCGGCGCGATGGCGCACGGCTCCGGCTTCCTCGCCGTCTACCTGGCGGCCATGGTGCTCGGCAACGCGAAGCTCCCGCACTGGCCGGCGACCCGGGGGTTCGCGGACGGGCTCGGCTGGATCGCCCAGATCGGCATGTTCGTCCTGCTCGGCCTGCTGGTCACCCCCCACGAGCTGGCCCAGGACTTCTGGCCCGCCGTCGTCATCGGGCTGGTGCTGACCATGGTGGCGCGACCGCTGGAGGTCTTCGTCAGCCTGCTGCCGTTCCGGCTGCCCTGGCAGGAGCAGACCCTGATGTCCTGGGCCGGCCTGCGCGGCGCCGTGCCCATCATCTTGGCGACCATCCCGATGGTGACCGGGATCGAGGGCAGCGACCGCGTCTTCAACATCGTCTTCGTGCTGGTCGTCGTCTACACCCTGGTCCAGGGCCCGACCCTGCCGTGGCTCGCGCGCACGCTGCGCCTCGGCGACACCGACGAGGCAGCCGCCGACCTGGGGATCGAGTCGGCGCCGCTGGAGAAGTTGCGCGGGCACCTGCTGTCCTTCGCCATTCCGGCCGCCTCGCGGATGCACGGAGTCGAGGTGAGCGAGCTGCGACTGCCGCCGGGGGCCTCGGTGACCCTGGTGGTCCGGGATGCCAAGAGCTTCGTACCGCTGCCTTCGACGGTGCTGCGGCGCGGGGACGAGCTGCTGGTGGTGGCCACGGATCCGGTACGGGACGCGGCCGAGGCACGGCTGCGGGCGGTGGCCCGGGGCGGCAAGCTGGCCGGATGGCTCGGGACGGGCTCGAACGGGGCCTGAGGACCGGCGTGGGGCTCGAACGGGCCCGAGCGGCACACGAACAGAGAGTTAGAGTGTCGTTCTAAATCGATGTTCTTGGGGGTCCGTTCGACCTTTCGCCCCGCCTTGAATGGCAATGGAATGCGAAATTCCAGTTAATCGCAGGTGAAGCCATACCTTGTCGCCGGAATCACAGGGCGCATCGGCAGGTCTGCCTGTACGATAAAGGCACACCACATCGAACCAACTCTGCCTGACGCAGAGCTGGCGCGACCGCAAAGCGGCCGTGGCACCCTTCCGCAGTGGGCGCCCAGGTATCACTCGGTTCTGCGCAAGAGGACAGCTCTCGGGGCTCCCACATACGGGTGCGGTCGCTCACGAGGCGACACACCGTCCGCAGACGGGGACGCTCTACCAGGCAGCGGAAAGGCCAGGCCGTGACATCCGCGGTCACGACCGACACGTCCGCCCGCCCCGGTTACGGGCAACTGCTGCGCACGCCCGGCGCCATCGGCTTCGTCCTCCCGGGATTCGCCGCACGCCTCCCCTTCGGCATGCTGACCATCAGCATTCTGCTGCTCGTCCAGCACACCACCGGCTCCTACGGCAGCGCCGGCATCGTCGCCGCCGTCACGGGCATCTCCATGGCCCTGTCCGCCCCGGTGATGGGCAAGCTCACCGACCGCCACGGCCAGAGCGCCGTCCTTGTCCCGGTCGTCCTCATGCACGCCGCCGCCGTCAGCACCCTGGTGGCGCTCGCCCTACTGGGCGCCCCCGTGTGGGCCCTGGCGCTGGCCGCCGTCCCCGCCGGCGCCTCCGTCCCGCAGGTCGGGCCGATGGTCCGGGCGCGCTGGGCCGCCAAGCTTGGTGGGGGCACCTCCCAGGCCGAAGGCTCCGGGGGAGGCTCCCCGCTGCTGCCCACGGCCGCCGCGTTCGAATCCGTCACCGACGAGTTCACCTTCGTCGTCGGCCCGGTGCTGGCGACCGCCCTGTGCACCGGCGTCCACCCGGCTGCCGGTCTGATCACCGAGGCCGCACTGACGCTGGCCGGCGGCCTGGTCTTCGCCGCCCAGCGCGCCACCCAGCCCGTGCTGCACGCCCCCGCGGCCGACGGCGAGCGACACGCCTCCGCGCTGTCCTTCCCGGGCCTGCGCGTCCTGATCGTGGCCTTCCTCGGCATCGGCGCCGTCTTCGGTGGCATGCAGGTGTCGCTGGCCGCCTTCTCCAACGAGATCGGCAACCCGGGGGCCAACGGCCTGCTCTACGGCATCTTCGCGGCCGGCAACATGACCGCGGGCATCGCCTGCGGGGCCATCGCCTGGAAGATCGGCCCGCGCCGCCGGCTGCTGCTCGGCTACGCCGGCCTCACCGTGGCCGCCTCGGTCCTGTGGACCGCCCACTCGATGATCCTGCTGGGCGCCCTCGGCCTCGTCGTGGGCCTGTGCATCGCCCCGGCCCTGATCACCGGCTACACGATGATCGAGTCGTTGATCCCGGGGAACGCCCGCACCGAGGCCTTCACCTGGCTGACCGGTGCCGTCGCCTTCGGTCAGGCCACCGCCGTGACCCTGGCCGGCCGCCTGACGGACGCCCACGGGTCCTCGTACGGCTTCCTGGTGCCCATGGCGGGCACCGTGCTGGCCCTGGCGACCCTGGTGACCCTGCGGGCGAAGCTGGCCCCGAACGCCCCGAGTCTGGTCATCAACTCGTCGGCGGCACCGGCACCGGCCGCCCCGGAAGCGGCCGAGCCGGCCCCGTCCGCGCGGGTGAACGAGCGTGGTCTCGGTCACCGCGTGCCGGTGACGGTGGACTGATTCGCCGGAATACGTCACCATGGAGCGTCGTTAGCACTCATCGAGTCAGAGTGCCAGGAGGAAATTCGTGCCGACCTACCAGTACCAGTGCACCGAGTGCGGTGAGGGCCTTGAGGCCGTGCAGAAGTTCACCGATGACGCACTGACCGAGTGCCCGAACTGCCACGGACGCCTGAAGAAGGTGTTCTCCGCGGTCGGCATCGTCTTCAAGGGATCCGGTTTCTACCGGAACGACAGCCGCGGCGCCTCGTCGAGCAGCACCCCTGCCTCGAAGCCGTCGACGCCTGCCGCCGCGACCTCGTCTTCGACGTCCACGGCGTCCTCGGCGTCCTCGGCGTCGAGCTCCAGCAGCAGTTCGAGCTCGGCTGCCTGAGCTCCGACCCCGTTCGCTCTCCACCAGGCCCCGTCGCCCCTTGCGGGCGGCGGGGCCTCGTGCATGCCCGGTTAGGGTGACGGCATGGCTAACGCACAGATCGGTGTCATCGGCGGTTCGGGCTTCTACTCCTTCCTGGAGGACGTCTCCGAGGTCCAGGTGGACACCCCGTACGGCCCCCCGAGCGACTCCCTGTTCCTCGGCGAGCTCGCCGGGCGCGAGGTCGCCTTCCTCCCCCGCCACGGCCGCAGCCACAAGGTCCCGCCCCACAAGATCAACTACCGGGCCAACCTGTGGGCGCTGCGCTCGATAGGCGTGCGCCAGGTGCTCGGCCCGTGCGCGGTCGGCGGCCTGCGCACCGAGTACGGTCCGGGCACCCTGCTCGTTCCCGACCAGCTGGTCGACCGTACGAAGTCCCGGGCCCAGACCTTCTTCGACGGGGAGCCGCTGCCCGACGGAAGCGTCCCGAACGTCGTGCACACCACCTTCGCCGACCCGTACTGCCCCGTGGGCCGCTCGGTCGCCCTGGCGGCGGCACGGAGCCGGAACTGGGAGCCCGTGGACGGCGGCACCATGGTCGTGGTCGAGGGCCCGCGGTTCTCGACGCGCGCCGAATCGCAGTGGCACGCGGCGATGGGCTGGTCGGTCGTCGGCATGACGGGCCACCCCGAGGCGGTCCTCGCGCGCGAGCTGGGACTCTGCTACACGTCGATGGCACTGGTGACCGACCTGGACGCGGGTGCGGAGACGGGTGAGGGCGTGTCCCACACGGAGGTCCTCAAGGTCTTCGGCGAGAACGTCGGCCGCCTGCGCGGGGTCCTCTTCGACGCGGTGGCGGCGCTGCCCTCGACCGAGTCCCGCGCCTGCCTGTGCACCCACGCGCACGACGGCTGGGACCTGGGCATCGAGCTGCCGTAGCCGATGTCCGACCAGGAAGCACAGTGGTACCGCTGGGCCGGGCTGTTGCCGCCCGGCCCGGCGCGGGACGTCGTGGACTGCTGGGACGTCGGTGAGCAGGAGGCCGGCCTCGACCTGCTCCTCACCGGCCTCCGGGAGCACCGGGTGCCGATCAGCGAAGGACCACACGGGCCGCGCTGGCGGTGGCGGCCGAGATCTGGGGCATGTGGCCGGCCCTGGCCCCGACACTCGACCGCTGCACCGCCGTTGCCGGTGACGGTGACGGTGACGATGCCGGCGACGGCGACGGCGACGGCGACGCACTGGACCTGATCGAGCGCCCGGGCACCGTCCCGGTGCCGGGCCCGGAGCTCTCGGCGGACCCCCGGTTCGCGGATCTCCTCCTCGTCCCGTGGATCGCCTGCACGCGGTGCGGCCGGAGCCTCGCCCGGGCACACCGGCTGGAACCGTGGGAGGAGCTCTCCCACCTGGCCGAGCACTACGTCCTGCTCGCGCCGGACCGGAGCGCGCCGCCGGTGCTGTTCGACTTCGACGCGGCCTGGGACGCGTTGACCGCCCTGCGCCGCTGCTGCGCGCGCCCGTAGGCGTGCGGCCATTACGAGATCGGGCTGGGGCTCCTCGGCGCCGCCGGGCCCGGGCTCGCGGTGGAACTCGTCGGGCGGGCTCACGAGGTCTTCCTCGACCTGAAGCCTTTTTTCGAGATCCCACACTCCGTCGCCGGCGCCGTCCGCGCCCCGGGCGCCCTGGGCGCGCGCATGGTTCCCGGGGCTACGGGTGCTCGCGCTGACGGTGGTCACGAGCATGACCGGGAACGACCTTGCCGACATCGGCATCGGGGCGACGACCGACGAGCAGCTGGAGCGGCTGGCCCGGCTGGCGACGGACACGGGGTGCGACGGGGTGATCGCCTCGCCACGGGAAGCGCGCGCTGCGCAGCCTGTTGGGGCCGCAGCCGCTGATCATCACGCCGGGCGTGACGTTGCGGGGCAGCGGCCCCGGTGAGCACGCCTCCCGGGCCGGGACGGCGCAGGAAGCTTTCGCCTCCGGGCCTCGCACGTCGTGGTGGGCCGGTCGGTCACGCGGGCCGATGACCCGGTGGAGGCGCTGCGGCGAGTCCCGGGCGGGCCGCTGATGCTGTGGCCGGAAGGGTTTTGCCGGTGGGCCCGCGGCGTCCGGTGCGGTGCATCGCAGGGCGGAGGGCCACGGCTCGTACGGGACGTGGGTCGGCCTCATTCCCCCGCGACGCGCAGCAGCAGCTTGCCCGTGGTGGTGCGGGTGTCCATCAGGCGGTGGGCCTCGCCGACCCGCTCGATCGGGAACTCGGCGGTGATCGGGAGCTCGACCCCGCCGCTCGCGACGAGCCGGAAGGCGTCGGCGGCGAGGACGCGCAGCGCCTCGGGGTCGTCCTGGGCGAGGGTGAGGACGGAGAAGCCGCCGACGGAGAGCCCGCGCGGGTTCAGCTGCGGCTGGCCGATCTGCCAGGGTGCGGATCCGCCGGCGTTGCCGAAGGCGACGAGGCGGCCGAAGCGCGCGAGGGAATCCAGGCTGCGGCGGAAGGTGTCGCCGCCCACCGGGTCGAGGGCGAGGTCGACGCCACGGCCGCCGGTGGCGCGGCGTACGTCCTCGACGAACCCGTCGCCGACGAACACCTCGTCGTAGCCGTACTTGAGGGCCTCCTGGGCCTTCTCGGGGCGCGACACCACTCCGTAGACGGCGCGCGCTCCGGCGAGGCGGGCAACCTGGCCCGCAACGGTTCCCACGCCCCCCGCCGCGCTCTGGACGAGTACGGTCTCCCCGGCGCGCAGCCGGCCGACCTCGTGCACCAACCCCTGGACGGTGGGCAGGACGGTCGGCAAGGTGGCGGCGGTGCGCAGGGAGATGCCCTCGGGAAGGGCGAAGACGGTGGCGGCGGGGGCGACGACGACTTCTGCGTAGCCGCTGTGCGGGGTGAGGGCGGCGACCTGCTGGCCGGGGTGCAGGCCTTCGACGTCGGGGCCGACGGCCCGGATCCGTCCGGAGACTTCGAGGCCGGGGCGGAAGGGCAGGGCCGGCACCCGGTAGCCGTCAGCCCGGGCCAGGACGTCGGCGAAGTTGACCCCGGCGTAGGCGACGTCGACGGTCACCTCGCCCGGGCCCGGCTGCGGTACGGGAACCTCGGTGACGTGGAGGACCTCGGGTCCGCCGAACTCCTGGAACTCGACTGCGTGCATGGCCGTCCCCTCGACTAGAGTGTTCGACGGAAAGCGAACACTGCGATGCCGCGACTGTACGACTTTCATCGAACATTCGGCAAGGGGATCCGGAGAGGAAACCACCATGGGGCACCGGGCCGTACCCGAGCACACGCACCCCGATGACGTCCCCGTCCAGGTCGCGCTGGCCGCGCTGGCCGACCCGGTACGTCTGCAACTCGTACGGGAGCTCGCGGGCGCGGGCGACTGGGAGCGCAGCTGCGGCACCTTCGACGTGCCGGTGGGCAAGGCAGCCCTCAGCCACCACTTCGCCGTACTGCGCTCGGCCGGGCTGCTCGAACAGCGCGACCAGGGGCGCGGGCGCGTCAACCGGCTGCGGCGAACCGAATTCGAGGCGCGCTTCCCGGGGCTGCTGGCACTGGTCCTGCGCGAGGAGGGCGCCGGGACCTGACGGACGCCCACCCGCGCGGGTGACGGCTGTGTCCACAGGCTGGGGATTGTCCACAGGCCTCAGCGGGATATCGCGGGACGGCGGATCGTGAGGGGTGTCCGAGCGTAGGACCCGGACACCGGAACTCACCCAGGATGGCGGTGGCCGTCATGTACAGCACTCCACAGGCCTGTTCTGCTCCCCACTCCCCTTCTCCGTGTCCCCCCGCGCGCCCGGTGCCGCCCTTCCCCCCGCTCCGGGTCGGCCGGGGCGCAGACCGGCTGCGCCGGGCCGTGCGGCGTCGGCGGCGGACCGCCTCGACCGGGCTGGCCGTCCTGGCGGCAGCCCTGGCGGTCGTGGGCGGGGCGGAGGCGCAGGCGTCGCGGGGTGCCTCGCCGCCGGAGGTGAAGCCGCCGCCCGCGCCGGCACGGTTGGTGTCCGCGCCGGTGCGCATCGCGGACGCCGCGACGGTGCGGCTGCTGCGGCCCGGGGACCGGGTGGACGTGGTCGCGGCGGAACGCGCCGGCCCGCCGCGGGTGGTGGCAGCGGGAGCCCGGGTTGCCGAAGTGCCCGTTCCCGATCAGGGCATTGGAGCGGACGCCGGGGAGGGCGGGTCGCTGGTGGTGCTGTCCGTGCCCCGGGACACCGCACGCGCTCTCGTGGGGGCCGGCGCCGTGGCACGGCTGGCGGTGACACTGTGCTGAATGGGACGGACCGGCAGCCATGTCACCAACGGAAGGGCCCCGATTGGACACGTGGCGCCCAAACTGCCGTAGCTTTCGGAACCGTTGGCTCCATGTTCGGCAGATGCGAAGAAAGGCTCAGTGGTGAGCGAGAAGAAGAAGGAGAGCGTCCTGGCGGGCTTCAAGGCCTTCCTGATGCGCGGCAACGTGATCGACCTGGCGGTGGCAGTCGTCATCGGCGCTGCGTTCACGAACATCGTGAACACGGTGGTGAAGGGGATCATCAGCCCGGTGGTCGGCGCCGTCGGTACGAAGAGCCTGGACGGCTACTCCTCCTGCCTCAAGGGACCCTGCGGCATCGATGCGAAGGGGGAGGCCATCGGCGTCAACATCCTCTGGGGCTCGGTGCTGAACGCCGCACTGACCTTCCTGATCACCGCCGCGGTCGTCTACTTCCTGATGGTGCTGCCGATGGCGAAGTACCTCGCCAAGGTGGAGCAGCGCCGCCGGGCCAAGGAAGGCGTCAAGAAGACCATCGAGATCACCGAGCTGGAGGTCCTCAAGGAGATCCGGGACGAGCTGGTCGCCCAGCGAGGTCCGATTGGCCAGGACGGCTTCGTCAGGCGAGGTCAGGGTGGCCAGGACGGCTTCGTCGGGCGCCCCGGGCAGGGGTACTAGCGGCTCACAGGTGGTGCGGCGGCTTCTCGTCGAGGAAGCGCGCCAGGTCGGCGCCGCTTCCGCCGGCCGGCGGCCGATCTCCCCACCCGCGGTCGGTGTCGTCCGAGGACTGCTGGTCCAGCGGGTCGTCGAAGACGAGCCGGGGCTTGGGCTTCGCCGTCGGCGCGGCGTGGGGCCGGGGCTCGGGCCCTGTGGGCTGCGGGTCGGAAGCGGGGGCGGTGCTCATGCCTCCAGGGTACGGCTGCCCCCGGCCGGGCTCCCGACCCCGCTCCCGGCCCGGCTGCCCACGCCGCTCGCGCCTTCCCTCGGGATCAGCCGGGGGCCTCGGCGCCCGTGCGGGCGTGGAACCACCAGCACACGGCCAAAGCGGTGGCGGCGAAGCCGGTGAGGAGACGTGGTCACCGGTCCTTCGGATCGAGGAGCCACAGGCCCAGCACGACGAGGAAGGACAGGACCAGGAATCCCGCCCCCCACCAGGCCGTGCCGGTGTTGCCCTTCATCCACTCGTTGACGATCACGGACAGTCCCCAGAGTTGCCCGATCACGACGGTGAGGGCCAGGGTGAGTCGGGCCGTGAGCTTCGAGGACCGCTCCGGCTCCTGCTCGGTGCCGGCCCCCGGGCCGGGGCCCGTGTGCCGGATGCGCGGGTCGCCGTAACCGCTGGTGGGGCGGATCTGCGGATACCGCTCCCGCACCGGCCGGTTCAACCGGGGGTCGGCACTTCCCGGGCGGAAGTCCGGGCGGGGAGGAAGCTGCGCGTCGCTCATGTCCGTCCGTTCTCGGTGGTTCGGTCCAGCCCCGGGCAGCCCAGCCGCTCGGCCAACTCGGGGCGGGACGGGCCGAACTGCCGGCACAGGGCGTCCTTGGTCGCCTCTGCGGACCGTGCGGTCGCGACGGCCCAGATACTGCCGTCGAGCTCCTCGGTCAGGAAGATCTTGGGGAGCGGGCGCGGTGGTGGGCCCGCGGTCACCTCGCCGGTGCGGGCGTCGAAGACGCCCTCGTGGCAGGGGCAGTACAACTCCCCCTCGGGGCCCCGGTCCTCGCGCCACAGCACGGCGCAGGCCAGGTGGGTGCAGACGGCCGAGTAGCCGACGAGGGAACCGTCGGACAGCCGCACTGCGAGGGCCCGGTCCTCGTCGCCGGGGAAGCGGAAGGCCACGGACTCCCCCGGGGCCAGCTGGTCGGCGACCTTCTTGCTCCGGGGCAGGGTCTCGCTGTCACCGTGCCGGTGCAGGATGCCGGCAGCGACGCCCACACCACCGATGGCGAGGCCTCCGGAGACGGTGGCGACGATCCGCAGGTAATCGCGTCGGGTCGTGAGGGAATCGGCGCTGATCCGGTCGCGCAACTGCTCGGCCGCTTCGGCGGCGGCGGAGCCCGGGCCCGGTCCGGGGACCGGTGGGGGAGGTTCGGTGAGGCTCATCGGACGTCGACTCCATTGATCTCGACGACGGGCAGGCCGCCGGGGACGGGCCACTGGACCTTGTCGGCCGGCACGACCATCGCCACGCCGGTGCTCACCACCACGTCACCGAAGACGAAGGAGTCCGCGACCTGCACGCCGGGCCGCTCTGCCTGGAGCTCCTCAAGGGTCCCGTAGAAGAGGGCGCCGGTCGGGCAGACCGTCGCGCACATCGGGGCCAGGCCGTAGGCGGTGCGGTCGTAACAGAGGTTGCACTTCATCTGCAGCTTCGCCTTGAGGTCGATCTTCGGGACGCCGAAGGGGCAGGCGTTGACACAGTTGGCGCAGCCGATGCAGCGGGTGGTGTCGGCCTGTTGGACCACGCCGTCGGCGGTCACCAAGATTGCGTCGGCGGGGCACACCTCGGCGCAGGGCGCGACGGGGTCCTCGCAGTGCATGCAGACGGTCGGAAGGGAGGCGACGGACGCGCCGGGTTCGGTGTAGTCCAGGTGGATCATCGATTTGCCGCGGTGTGAGTCGCATTCGCGGCAGGCGGAGACACAGGCCTGGCAGCCGATGCAGCGCCCCGGGTCGATGAAGATCGTGCGGCCCATCATGGCGGGGTCAGCTCCTCTCCGCCGTGCCACGGCCCTGCGGGGAAGTGGGCGGCAGGGGATCGGTGCGGGAGACCTGGGTCTCCGGATAGGCCTCGTGGCCCGGGGCCGTGGGCGGGGCGGGGACCTCGTCGATCCGCTCGGCGGCCTCGATCCGGGCGGCACAGACCTTGTACTCGGGGATCTTCGAGCGGGGGTCGAGGGCGTCGATGGTGAGGACGTTCGCGGCGGCCGGGACGGGCCAGTGGTACGGGACGAAGACGGTGTCGGGGCGGATGGCCTCGGTGACCAGGGCCGGGAAGGCCGCGCTGCCGCGACGGGTGACCACCCGGACCGGGTCGCCGTTCCGGAAGCCGTGCGAGGGGTGCACCTCCACCCAGGGGCGCGGGGTCTGCTCGACGAGGGCGCCCAGCCGGCGGGTCTGGTTGCCGGAGAGGAAGTGCGCGACGGTGCGGCCGGTGGTGAGGGAGAGGGGGAACTCGGCCGTGTAGGGGTCCATCGGCGGATGCCATTCCACGACCTGGAGGTGGATCTTGCCGTCGGGGTGGTAGCTCCGGCCGTCCTCGAACAGCCGGGGGGTGCCCGGGTGCTCGGTGGAGGGGCAGGGCCAGGCGATCCCTCCGGTCTCCTCCAGCCGCTCGTAGGTGATGCCGTAGTAGTCGTTGACCGTGCCGGCCGAGGCGACGCGCAGTTCCTCGAAGACCTCGCGGGAGCCGGGGAAGTCGAAGTGGTGCCCGGCGCCGAGGCGCCTGGCGAGCTCGCAGATGACCCAGGTGTCGGTGCGCACTCCGGCGGGGGGTTCCTGGGCCTTGTTGTGCTTGACCACCCGGGCCTCGGCGTTGGCCATGACGCCTTCGTCCTCGGCCCAGGTGGTGACGGGGAAGACGACGTGTGCGTTGGTCGCGGTCTCGGAGAGGAAGAAGTCGAACTGGGCGTGGAACTCGGCGGTGTCGTAGCCGTCCTTGACCACCGCGTAATTGGGCAGCGAGACGAAGGGGTTGTTGCAGATGCCGATGAGGCCGCGGATCTCCTTCCGCTGCATCTGCCAGACCATCTCCATCATGGAGGTTCCGGCACCGGGGAGTTCGGATTCCTCGATGCCCCAGATCTGGCAGATCTGCGCCCGGTGTTCGGGGTTGGTGATCGAGCGTCCGCCGGGGAGGAGGTCGGACTTCTGGCCGTGCTCGCGTCCCCCCTGGCCGTTGCCCTGGCCGGTGATGGTGCCGTAGCCGGCGCCGGGCTTGCCGATGTTGCCGGTGGCGACGCACAGGTTGATGACGGTGAGGCAGTTCTCGACGCCCTGGGAGTGGTGTTCGATGCCGCGCGCGTGCCAGGCCATGGCCTTGCCCGCGCCCGCGAACATGCGGGCGACCTGGACGATCTGCTCGGCGGGGACTCCGCAGATCTCGGCCGAGCGGGCGGGCGGGTACTCCTGGACGCTTCGCTTGACCTCGTCCCAGCCGGTGGTGTGGGCGGCGAGGTAGGCCTCGTCGGTCAGCCCTTCGGCGATCACCACGTGCAGGACGGCGTTGAAGAAGGCGGAGTCGGTGCCTGGCTTGATCGCGACGTGGACGTCCGCGGTGCGGGCGATGGCCGTCTCGCGCGGGTCGATCACGATCAGCGTGGCACCCCGGTCCCGCGCGCCCCACAGGTACTGGGTCATCACGGGGAAGCACTCGCCCACGTTCGATCCGGCGATGAGCAGGCAGTCGGTGAGGAGGATGTCGGAGAAGGGGTTGCCTGCCCGGTCGATGCCGAAGGCGAGCTTGTTGGCGCCCGCGGCGCTGACCATGCACAGCCGGCCGTTGTAGTCGACGTGCTTGGTCTTCAGGGCGACCCGGGCGAACTTGCCGACCAGGTAGGTCTTCTCGGAGAACAGGCTGGCGCCACCGAGCAGCCCGAACGCGTCGTTCCCGTACTGCGACTGGATGCGGCGGATCTCGGAGACGGTGAAGTCGAGGGCCTCGTCCCAGGAGCACTCCCGCAGCTCCTCGTCCCGGGAACGGCGCATCAGCGGCGTGGTGAGCCGGTCGGGGTGGTTGACCTGCTGGTAGGCGTTGATGCCCTTGGGGCACAGCCGCATCCGGTTGATGTCGTGGTTGCGGGGCTCCACGCCGAAGACCTTGCCGCCGCGGTCCACCCGCAGGTACATCCCGCACTGCACGCCGCAGAAGCAGCAGTGGGTGGGGACGAGGGTCTCGCCGTTCTGGTCGGCGTGCCACCGGTCGGCCGGGATGCCGCCCGCGTCGCGGAAGTTGCGGGTGCCGGGCGGGGCGATGGACGGGTCGAGGGGCAGCGGGGCCGGCTGGGCGGGGTCCGTCGCGGTCACTTGAAGCCCTTCTTGACGTGCGCGAGATAGGCGCCGCCGCGCAGCATCCGCTTGCAGCGCGGGCAGTACTCGACGAAGGCGTTGAAGTCGAGCTTCAGGTCCTGCATGGTGCCGCGCAGGTTCTCGACGTACGGAGTGGTGTCGACGGGTTCGCCGCAGCGTTTGCAGGCGAAGACCTGATCGTCCCGGCGGGCCGTGTACTTGAACAGCTGCATGCCGACGGCGGCGGGCCGCTGGACGATGTGGAAGAACTTCCCGAACGGGATGTAGATGAGGGTGAACACCACCGACACCATGTGCAGCAGCGCCAGGAACTCGTATCCGCCGCCGTGCAGGAAGATCGACGAGAAGGTCAGCAGCAGGCCCGTCACCGAGATCACGATCAGGCAGATCAGCGGCAGCAGGTCGTAGGCGAAGCGCTGGCCGGTGATGGCGCCGCGGTCCTTCATCCGGCGCCACAGGAAGTACGAGGCGCCGGGGATGACGAGCACGGCGGCGACGTCCAGGCCGTGGAACATCAGCCAGCCGAGGAAGTCCAGCGAGTCGAAGCCGAGGACCTTGAAGCCCCAGATCCGCATTTCGTAACCGGGGCCCGAGCCCGTGGACGAGGTGAAGGTGAACCAGCCCCAGGTGAGCGGGAAGGTGATCAGGGCGGCCAGCACGCAGCCCCAGAAGATCAGCTGGTGGGCGGCCCAGCGGGAGCGCGAGCGGGCTCCCAGGAACTTCTGGAAGCCGAGGTAGGTGGCGAGCATCCTCGGCACGGCGGTGGGGGCACTGCGGAAGTTGGCGGCGGAGAAGAAGCTGCCGAAGCCCTTCTTGAAGAGGCGCTGTGCACCGGGCGCCGAGACCCAGACCGTGTACCGGTAGGCCACGCCGAAGGCGAGGAAGACGGTGGCGACGGCGTACGGCAACAGGGCGGAGTCGAAGTCGCGCAGGAGTCGGCTCCCGAGCACGATCGCGACGATGAGCAGGAGCGAGACGACCGCGCCGGCCAGGGTGGCCCGTGCGGTGACGGACCGCCCGGCCGCCCCCGCCCCGGGTGAGGCTGGGGGCGGGGGCGCGGGCGGGAGCGGTACTGCTTCGCGTACTTCTGAGGGCTCGGGCACAGCACCACGCTAGGTGATTCATGCCGATCGGTCCTGCTATGCGGCATGTGCCTGCGGGCCGTACGGGTGAGGACTCAGACGGCCGTCAGCCCCTGCGCCGCGAAGATCGCCTTCGCGGCCTCGACCTGCTCCGTGGTGGGCACCGGGGTGTCGTGGAGGGTGAACCGCATGCCGAGCGCCTCCCACTTGCTCTCGCCCAGCTTGTGGAAGGGCAGTACGTCGACCCGTGTGACGTTGCCGAGGGTGGCGGCGAAGGCGGCGACGCCCTCGATGTTGTCCGGGGCGTCGGTCAGTCCGGGCACCAGCACGAAACGGACGTGTACCTCCTTGCCGAGGTCGGCGAGGCGGCGGGCGAAGTGCAGCGTCGGCTCCAAGGGCCGTCCGGTCACCTTCCTGTACGTGTCCCGGTCCCAGGACTTGATGTCCAGGAGCACCAGGTCAACGTCGCGCAGGAGGGCGTCGGTCGCCCGCGCGCCGAGGTAGCCGGAGGTGTCCAGGGCGGTGTGCAGCCCCAGGTCGTGCCGCAGGCGGTGCAGCAGTTCGCCTGCGAAGACGGGCTGCAACAGCGGTTCGCCGCCGGAGAGGGTGGCACCCCCACCCGAGGCGGCGATGAACCGCGTGTACTTGCTGGCCTCGGCGATGACGTCGTCGGCCGACGTCCGCTTGCCGCCCCGCATCCGCATGGTGTCGGGGTTGTGGCAGTACAGGCAGGTCAGCGGGCACCCGGCCAGAAAGGTCACGAACCGGGTGCCGGGTCCGTCGACCCCGGTCGACAGGTCCCAGGAGTGTACGGAGCCCTCGCTCGGCCGGTGCGTCGCGGCGGCGGCCGGGGTGGCCGGGGGCGATGCGGTCGGGCAGCCGACGGCGGGGGCACAGCCGATGGTGGGATTCGGGCCGGGCAGGACGGTCATGGCAGGCACCCCTTGAGCTGTCTGTTCTCGATCGCGGTGGGTGGTGCGCGGTCCGGGGCCGGGTGAGGGCCGGCCCCGGGCCGCGCGGCGGCGGGGTCGCGTTCCGCGCGGCTGCGGGGTCGTGCTCCGCGCGGGGGCACGCCCAGTGCTGTGACCGGGAAGGTTTGCCGGTGGACCTTCCCGGTCATAGCGCTAGAGGGAACCGTGGAAGGTGCGGTTGAGGACGTCGAGCTGCTGTTCGCGCGTCAGCCGGACGAAGTTCACCGCGTAGCCGCTGACCCGGATGGTGAGCTGCGGGTAGTCCTCCGGGTGCTCCATGGCGTCCACGAGCGTGTCGCGGTTCAGGACGTTCACGTTCATGTGGAAGCCGTTGCAGGCCATGTAGCCGTCGAGGACGCCCGCCAGGTTCTTGATCCGCTCTTGTGGGGTGCGGCCCAGGGCGTCGGGGGTGACGGTGTTGGTGAGCGAGATGCCGTCCTCGGCGTCCTCGTACGGGAGCTTCGCGACCGACAGCGCGGAGGTGACGTACCCGTGCGTGTCCCGGCCGTTCATCGGGTTGGCTCCGGGGGAGAACGGCTCACCGGCGCGGCGGCCGTCCGGGGTGTTGCCGGTCTTCTTGCCGTAGACCACGTTCGAGGTGATCGTCAGCACGGACTGGGTGTGTTCGGCGTTCCGGTACGTCGGCTGCTTGCGCACCTTCTTCATGAACTCCTCGACCAGCCAGACGGCGATGTCGTCGGCCCGGTCGTCGTTGTTCCCGTACGTCGGGTACTCGCCCTCGACGGTGTAGTCGGTGGCAAGCCCGCTCTCGTCGCGGTGCGCGGTGACCTTGGCGTACTTGATGGCCGCCAGCGAGTCGGCGGCCACCGACAGGCCGGCGATGCCGCAGGCCATGGTGCGGCGCACATCGCGGTCGTGGAGCGCCATCTCCAAGCGTTCGTACGCGTACTTGTCGTGCATGAAGTGGATGACGTTCAGGGCGTGGACGTAGACGTTCGCGAGCCACTCCATCTGCTCGTCGAACCTGGCCATGACCTCGTCGTAGTCGAGGACCTCGGCGGCCCCCGCCGCCATCGAGCGCAGCGGGGCGGTGGACGGGCCGACCTGGGCGCCGGACTTCTCGTCCCGGCCGCCGTTGATCGCGTAGAGCAGGGTCTTGGCGAGGTTCACCCGGGCGCCGAAGAACTGCATCTGCTTGCCGACCGGCATCGCGGAGACGCAGCAGGCGATGGCGGTGTCGTCGCCGAAGCGCGGACGCATCAGCTCGTCGGACTCGTACTGCACGGATGAGGTGTCGATCGAGACGCGGGCGCAGAACTCCTTGAAGCCCTGCGGCAGCTGCGGCGACCAGAAGACCGTCATGTTCGGCTCGGGCGCGGGTCCCAGGTTGTAGAGGGTCTGGAGGTAGCGGAAAGAGGTCTTGGTGACGAGCGGGCGACCGTCCTCGCCCATGCCTGCGATCGACTCGGTGACCCAGGTCGGGTCGCCGGAGAACAGTTCGTCGTACTCGGGGGTCCGCAGGAAGCGCACGATCCGGAGCTTGATGATGAAGTCGTCGACGAGTTCCTGTGCCTGCTCCTCCGTCAGGACGCCGGCCTCGATGTCGCGCTGGAGGTAGACGTCGAGGAAGGTGGAGGTGCGGCCGAGCGACATGGCGGCGCCGTTCTGTTCCTTCACGGCGGCCAGGTACGCGAAGTACAGCCATTGGACGGCCTCGCGGCCGGTGGCTGCGGGCCCGGAGACGTCGTGGCCGTAGGAGGCGGCCATCGTCTTGAGCTCGCCGAGGGCGCGGATCTGTTCCGAGAGCTCCTCGCGCAGGCGGATCGTCTCCTCCAGCGAGCGGTTGCCCGCGGGAAGGGCGTTCAGCTCCTCCTTCTCCTCCTTCTTGACGGCGATGAGGCGGTCGACGCCGTAGAGGGCGACGCGGCGGTAGTCGCCGATGATGCGGCCCCGTCCGTACGCGTCCGGGAGCCCGGTAACGATGCCCGCCTTGCGGGCGGCTCGGATCTCGGGGGTGTAGGCGTCGAAGACTCCGGCGTTGTGGGTCTTGCGGTACTCGGTGAAGATCTTCTCCAGCTCGCCGGAGACGGGATAGCCGTAGGTCTCCAGGGCGCCGGCGACCATGCGCCAGCCGCCGTACGGCATGATCGCGCGCTTGAGCGGCGCGTCGGTCTGGAGGCCGACGATCAGTTCCTTGTCGCGGTCGATCCAGCCGGGGGCGTGGGCGGTGATGGTGGAGGGGATGTCGTAGGCGACGTCGTAGACGCCCTTCTCGCGCTCCTGCGGGAACTTGTCCGCGACGGCCCTCCACACGGCGGTGGTGCGGGCGGTGGGGCCGACCAGGAAGGAGTCGTCACCCTCGTACGGCGTGTAGTTCTGCTGGATGAAGTCGCGGACGTCGATGGCGTCGCGCCACAGGCCGCCCTTGAAGCCGTCCCAGGCCGTGCCGTTCTTCGCGGTTTCCGCAGGGGTGGCAGTCATCGCCCGCACCTTCTTCAGTCGCCTCGTTACTTGTATTCATTGCACCCCTTTTGATCGATCATTTCGCGCCGCATTGGTCCCCATCTAGGGCCCGAAGGTCCCCTTACTCCGGGACCGGAACCCCGAAAGTCCCTAGCCCTTGTGAATCCCTTCACGAGAACCGACCGGGGCGGGGCCTGCCCCGCCACGAGTCCGCGCGCAGGCGCATGGGCGGAGCCCCGGGGCCCCGCCCATGCGCCCAGGAACAGCGCACGGACTGCCGGAGCCGCATGAAGGCACTGGAGCGCGTGAACGGGCCACTCGCCGTCTCACCGTCCACGGTCAGCCGGGCAATGGCCTCTCCGCCGTACAGAGTCCCCCAGGGCGCCACGATCAGCCCGCCGGTCAGCGTCTGATCGATCCAGGCCCGGGGGACTTCCCCGATGGAACAGGTGGCGATCACTCGATCGTAAGGAGCGCCCCCGATATAGCCGAGCCGTCCGTCCCCCACGATCACCAGCGGGGAGATTCCGGCAGTGCGCTGGTTCGCTCCCGCCCCCTTTGCCACCTCAGGATCGAACTCGATCGAGACGACGTTCTCAGCGCCAAGCCGGTGAGCGAGCAGCGCCGAATTCCAGCCCGTCCCCGTCCCGATCTCAAGCACCCTGTGGCCGTCTTGTACGTCGAGATCGGCCAGCATCGAGAACACCATGTGAGGCTGCGAACTGGAGCTGGAAGGCGTCTTCCCCAAGCCGTCCCCGGTGTGGCCGCCGTCGTCCCACTGCGTGGTCAGCGGGATGTCCGAGTACACCGCCGTGAACCACCCGTCCGGGTCCTTGGCACGGTCCACCACGGGTTTCTGCCGTGTGCCGTCCGCGATGCCAGGCCAGATGCGGTCAGGGACGAACATGTCCCGGGGGACCGCCTTGAACGTCGGCAGCCAGTCGGGTTGCAGTGCGCCCGAAGCAATGAGCGCAGAGGCGAGCCCCGAAGGACCCGCCTCCTCTGTGCGCGCGGTCATCCGGTGTTACTTCTTCGCGGGGCCGGAGCCCTCGGAGCTGTTCCCGCCGCTGGTCTCGAAACCGCCTCCCCCATGCCCGCGTCCGCTGCTGCCGTCGTCCTGCTGGCTGCCGCCCTGACCGCTTCCGGTACCGCCGCCGCGCTTGGGCATCTGCTACTCCTCAACTCGTGCTGAATGCCGGGGCTTTTACTTGCTACCCCACCCTGGCGGGGCGGGAGTTCGTGACGCCCTCCAATCTGCTGCCTCGCGAAGTCTGAGGCGCACCGAAAACACCGAAAGCCCCGCACTGACCACCAGGAGGGCAGCGAGTGCGGGGCGGATCGTGCAGGTCAATCCCAGATGTCGTCGTCGCGAACACCAGCAGCAGGCCCGCTCGCGATCGCGATCGCGATCTCGGCACTGGCGGTCCTCGCGTGCGCGTGGACCGGTGCGCAGGCGGTGCTGTAGGCCGGCCTGGTGGGCGCGGCCACCGTCGCGGTGGGCGTGACCTTGGCGGACCGGGAGCGTTCTGGTGCGTGAGGACGACGGGCGGCGACGGCCACGGCGACCACGCCGAGCGCACCGACGAACACGCAAGGGGAATGAGATGAAGGTCCCGGAACAGCGGTACGCGGACGCGGGCTCAGCGGTGGCGGAGTACGGGGAGCTCGCCGACCCCGCGTTCTGGCAGCAGCCCCCCGCCGCCCGGCTCGCGGCTTTCGCCCGGCTGCGGGCCCTGGACTCCCCGGTGTACGTGCCCGAGGGGAAGGGCCGCGGGCACTGGGCCCTCGTACGGCACGCGGACGTGCAGGAGGCGAGCCGGCTCCCCAAGGTGTTCGCCAGCGCGCCCGGGGTGACCACCCCCGAGCCGGCCCGGTGGGTGCGGGCGCTGTTCGGCGACTCGATGGTCAACCTGGACGGTGCGGACCACGCCCAGCTACGCAAGATCGTGCAGCGGGCCTTCACCCCGCGCCTGCTGGCGGCGGCCGAGGAGGACATCCACGCGGTGGCCGCCCGGATCGTGGACGACGTGCTGGCCGAGGAGCCCGACGAGTTCGTCTCGGCGGTGGCCTCCCGGCTACCCCTGGAAGTCATCTGCAACATGATGGGCATCCCGCAACACCATCGGGCGGAGATCGCCGACCGCGTCAACCATGCCTCCGAGAACATCGGCGTCGAACGGGGTCTGGCCTCGCGCCTGCGGATGCCCGGGCGCGGGCTGCGGGCGCTGGCCAAGATGCAGCGGATGGTCGCGGGCATCGGGCGGGAGCGGCGCAAGAATCCCACCGACGACCTGATCTCTGCCCTGGTCTGTGCGAACGTGGACGGGCAGGCACTGGGCGCGCGCCAGCTCGGGGCGTTCTTCTCGCTGCTGATGGTGGCCGGCGTGGAGACGACGCGCAACGCGATCACCCACGGGCTGACCCTGCTGACCGACCACCCCCGGCAACGGGACCTGCTGCTCGCGGACTTCGAGGCCCACGCGGACGGCGCGGTGGACGAGATGATCCGGCACTCGACGCCGATCATCCAGTTCCGCCGGACGGTGGTCGCCGAACACACCTTGGGCGGGCACCTGTTCCGGCCCGGCGACAAGGTGGTGCTGTACTACGCATCCGCCAACCGCGACGAGGCGGTCTTCCCCGACCCCGACGCCTTCGACATCACCCGGTCCCCCAATCCGCACCTGGGCTTCGGTGGCGGCGGACCGCACTTCTGCCTGGGCGCCCACCTGGCCCGGGTGGAGATGAAGGCCCTGTTCCGCGAGCTGTTGACCCGGCCGGTGGGGCTGCGTGCGGTGGGGCTCCCGGACCTGGCGGGGTCGAACTTCGACAACCGGGTCCGCTCACTGCGGTTCGCCTTCGAGCGCCCGTAGGCCTCCCCCGCGCATCCCGGTACGCAAGACCGGCCACCGGGCGGGCCGGGAGCCCGGCGGCCGGCGGGGACCCTACTGCAGGCGTCGCACCGCGAGCACGCAGTGGGCGCTGCCCGTGAGGACGGCCTCGTCACCCGCGAATTCCTGCAGCGTCTTCGGATCGACCGGCCGGCCCGGGACCGCCTCGGGCCAGGCGCGCGTGGCGAACAGGAAATAGGCCTGACCGCTCTCGTTGGCCGCGGCGACCCACTCGTCCGGGGCGGTGCAGGTGGCGTTCAGGCCGGGCAGGGTCAGCGCGACCTGGTTGTGCGCGAGCACGATCTGTACCGGGAAGGCAGCCGGGTTACGGGTCCCGTCCATGACCACGTCCCCGATGGGCAGGCCGATCTCCTCCAGCAGCCCGCGGGCGGCAGCCTCGCCGGCCTCCCGGCCCTGCGGGCCGTCACCGAGGGTGTAGGCGAGGAGGTACGGGATGTCGTGGCCTTCGGAGGGGTCTCCGATCCAGGCGAGCACCGAAAGGGTGCCGAGCTTGGACCGGTCGATTTCGGCTTGAGTTGAAGTCATGCGCCGCACCCTAGTGGTCTCTCCCGGGGGCCTTTCACGGCCTTTCACTCGGGCGGGCTACACCGCCCAGAAACCCTCTCCGGTATTCGACCGAATGTTCGCGTCCTGGTACTGGAGACGCACGATGCGTGCCTTTTCCGGGATTTCGAACACCACCCAGCCCTCGACCCGCTCACCGACCGCGAGGGAATCGAAGACGAGCGGTTTGCCGGTGGTCAGTTCACCGGTCCGCACCATCGGGTGGCGCTGCCCCGCACTGTCGTACGCCCACATCCGCCCGAGAGCCCCGTACGAGGCACCGCCGACGTTGACGAACGCCATCGAGGCGGCCACCCAGCGCTTGCCCGCCGGCGGGGCGTAGTCCTTCTCCACGCTGACCGCGGGGTCGACGTAGGCGGCGAGCAGGGCTTGGAGGTGCCGGCCCACCTGGCGGCCGTGCACCCGTACGAAGTCACCCACGTGGGCATCCTTCGAGGCGGCCGGGGCCGTACCCGGGACGCCGTCGTCCACCGGGACGGCGGGCGCCGCGGCGGGGGCGAGCGCCGCCCCTTCGGGGGCGCGGGAACAAGCCGTGGCACCGAACAGCAGGAGGGGCAGGAGAGCGGCGGCGAGGGCGGAAACGGACTGGCGCATGCGCGATCCCTTCGGGGACCTTCGGAGACGTGTGTCGGCCAGTCTCACGCGCCCGAGCGGGAAATTGCACACACCGACACGAGCCTGCGGTGCGAGTTGCCCCCTCGGCTGCCAGCACAATGCGTTCCGGCGGATTATCGCCACCTGGATCCACCTGGAGGAAGAATGCGCATGTCCGGCCGCCGAACGACACTGACAGCCCTTTCCGCACTGGCCGCTACCACGGTATTCACCGTCCCGGCCGGGGCCACCGTTTTCGAGCAAGCCGTTTTCGTACACCAGGACGCCCACATCGACCAGGACGGCGCTATCACCCTTTCCGGCTCCTACTACTGTGAGCAGGCGTCACCCATGGGGGCGATGCAGATCAAGGCGACCGTCATCCAGGAGGGCGCCGGCCGCCTCACCGTGGGAACCGGCGACCTGCTCTGCGACGGCGCCGAGCACATCTGGAAGGTCCACACGCCGCAGTTCGGCGCCGGGGTGCACCGGGGTCACGCGACGGCCACCGCGGACCTCCAGGAGATCCGCCTCCAGGGACTGATGCCGAAGTCGGTCGACACGGTCGCCCAGGACACCCAGAAGATCGTGATCCGCTAGCCGGCACGATCCGGCGGGCGGCCCCGCCCGCCGGATGGCAGCGACTACCGGCAGGCGGGCACCACGCCGGTCATCGACATGAACGCGACCGCCGGGCAGCCGGGATCGGCGTGCGAGTGCCCCGTCGCCCGGTCCACGGCCGCCGGCACCCCGACGGCCAGCAGGAGCGCCAGGACGCCCGTCGCGGCCCCCTTGCCCAGGCGCCCGCTCAGCCGGCGCACAGTGAGTTCCGTTCCATGGACCGCATCATCACTCCACTCCCCGCCTCCCACCACTCGACGTGAGCGTCCGGTCACCATGCGCTCCGGGGGCTGCGCGCGGCGTCGAACTCGCACCACACAGCCTTGCCGTCACCGCGGGACTCGACGCCCCAGTGCGAGGCCAGCGCGTCCACCAACAGCAGCCCCCGCCCGGTGGTCGCGGCCTCTCCCGGGGTGCGCCGGCGCGGCCAGACACTGGAGCGGTCCTTCACCCACAGCCGGATCCGCCGCACCGGCTCCGGCAGCACCTCCATGGTCAGCACCGCCCCGCCGTCCGTGTGCAGCAGGGCGTTGACCAGCAGTTCCCCGGCGGCCAGTTCCACGTCGTCCGCGAGTTCCGGCATGCCCCAGTCGCGCAGGGCCTGACGCAGGGCGTAACGGGCCTCCGAGAGGCCTTCCGGGTCCGCCTGGTGGATGTACTGGTGGATCCGCGGAGCCCGGTGGGTGCCCGGGTCCGGGGCCCGGCGCAGCACCAGCAGGGCCACGTCGTCGCCGGAGCCCCAGCGCTCCCAGAGCCGGTCCGAGAGGTGGTCGGCGAGCGCCCCGGCCTCCTGCGGGCCGCTGCGCACGGCGTGGGCGAGGGCGTCCATGCCCTGGGTGATGGCCGTCCCGGGCTCTTCCACCAGGCCGTCCGTGCACAGCACCAGCGTCTCCCCGGGAACCAGGTCGAGCCTGGTCTCGGGGAAGTCCTCCTGCTCGAAGACCGAAGCCAGCCCGAGCGGCAGTCCGCCGCGAACCTTGGGCCAGCCCGTACGCCCGTCCGTGTGTCGGATGAGCGGGCCGAGATGTCCTGCGCGGACCGCCCGTACGCCTCCGGTCTCCAGGTCCACCTGGGCGTACATGCACGTGGCGAAGCGTTCGGTGTCGAGCTCGGCCAGGAACCGTGAGGCCCGGGCCAGCACGGTGGACGGCGGATGGCCCTCTCCCGCGTACGCCCGCAGCGCGATGCGCAGCTGGCCCATGATCGCCGCGGCGTGCGTGTCATGGCCCTGGACGTCGCCCACGACGATGCCGACCCGGTCGCGGGGCAGAGCGATCACGTCGTACCAGTCCCCGCCGACCTCGCGACCGCTCCACGCGGAGTGGTAGCGCACCGCGATCTCCCCGCCGGAGATCTCCGGAATGCGGCGCGGGAGCATCGAGGCCTGGAGGCCCGTGGCGAACTCGCGCTCCTGATCGAAGAGGAGCGCCCGTTGGAGGGACTGCGCCACGATGCCGGCCAGGCCCAGGCACAGGTTGCGCTCCTCCGGGCTGAACTCGCTGCGGCGCCGGTAGAACAGCACGAGGCCGCCGATGGCCTGGGCCTGCGCGATCAGCGGCAGGTAGGCGGCCGCGTCGAACCGGATCCGGTTCAGGTACTCCGCGAGCAGCGGAAACTCGTTGGCCAGTTCGGTGAGGGAGGTGGCGAAACGCGCCTTGCGCGTGACCACCGCCTGTGAGAGGGGCAGCGAGCTGTCCAGCCGGGTGAACTGGCGCTCGTTGAGGATCTCCAGTGACTCCCCGCTCAACGCAATGATCTTGACGGCGCCGTTCTCAACCAGCCCCAGGGCCAGGCCGTCCGCGCCCAGCCGCTCCAGGGCTCCCGGGCCGGTCAGCGTGGCGGTGACATCGTCTACCGTCACCGCCCGCGACAGTGCCTCGGTGGTGCGCTGCACGATCGTGGCCTGCTGGGCGCGCGCCGACTCCAGCTTCCGCAGCACGGTGGCGTGGGCGAGTTCGGCCGTCGCGTTCCGTACGATCCCGACGATCCGCCGGGGCTGCCCGTCGGGGTCCCGCAGGATCCGGCCCTGGGCGTGCGTCCACTGGTCGACGCCGTCGCGCCGCTGGACCGTGAAGTACGACCCGCAGGTCTCCCCGCCGCTGTCCAGCGCGTTCTGTACGGAATCCGCCAGCAGCACGCCGTCCTTGGGTAGGATCCGCAGCCCCAGTCCCTCCGGGGTGCGGTCGAACTCCTCCGGCTCCAGGTCGAAAACCGCGAGCCCGGCCTCGTCCAGCTCGAACGTGCCGGAGCCCAGCTCCCACTCGAAGCTGCCCATGCCGTTCAGGGCGAGCCGCTCCCCGGGACCGGTGCCGGCACCGGGGTCCTGGTGGCCCTGCTCGGATCTGTTGCGCTCCGCCGCTGCCAAGCGACACACCACCTAACGGCCGGGCCAGCACGGCTGGGAGATCAGCCGCTCCCATTCCTCGTCAGGATGCCCCGGAAGGGTGCGCCCGGCCTCCCTCCAGCGCTTGACGAGGGAGAGATAGATCATCGACTGGTCGGGGGTCACGGACTCGGGAGGGGCGTACGCACGAGAGGCGTACGGAGGAGGGGCGTACGCAGGAGCGTCGGGCGCGGGAGCGTCGGGCGCGGGAGCGTCGGGCGCGGCGGCCCTGGCCGTGGCGGGCTGCTCCGCCCGGCTGGCGGGAATGCGTACCCAGCCACGGCCCTGTGCTCGCTGCTCCGCACTCATCGCGGACCCCTCTCACCTCACCGCAGAGACGTCTTCGGATGTCCGGCACCGGCCCGGGCGGGCCGGACGGCACCGGTCGAGCCCGGCAGCAGACCCCGGGCGCCGAGGCGCTTTTGGACTCCTCTGACCAGTCTCCCCGCCGTGAACCCCGCACCGTGTACGAATCGCATGGAAGGGCCGAATGAGGGAGCCGTCAGCAGCCCCGCGAAGAACAGCCCGGGCCAGGAGGACTCGAATCCGGGGCTCAGCTCCGGCGCGCCGCTGTGCCCGACGGTGTCCAGGGCCGCGCGCAGCCGGGCGTCCAGCAGATCGAGCCGCCCCAGCTGCGGGGCGAACCCGGTGGCCGCGATGACGTGCGCGACGTCCAGGACAACGGACTCCCCGCCCGCCGTGGTCAGCCCGAGCCGGGTCCGCGCGCCGTCCGGCACGGCCTGGTGCAGCCGGTGCTCCAGCAGGACCGGGACGTTCCGCTCGAAGCGGTCCCGTAGCCACCAGGCCCCGGCGGGACCCAGCGCGGTGGCCGCGATCCGCTCCCGGGTCGGTGCGGGCAGCCTGTGGACGGCCCAGGGCAGCTCCGACCACACCCAGCTGCGCCAGCCGGTGCCGAGGCCGCTGTGCGGGTCGCGCAGGGCACGCAGGAACGGGCGCTCCAGGGGCTGGGGCACGGTGTTCCAGTTCAGCCGCGACCGCCGGGCCACCAGACACGGCCGGGCCCCGTTCTCGGCGAGCAGGGCGGCGATCTCCAGGGCTGCCTGCCCGGCCCCGATCACGGCGACCTCGCGGCCGGCGAAGCGTGCCAGGTCACGGTGGTCGCTGCTGTGCGAGCAGTGCCCGGGCGGCAGGTCGCGCAGGGCCTCGGGATGGTGGACGAAGGGCATCACCCCGACGGCGAGCGCGACCGTCCGGGCGAGCAGCGGCGGCCCCTCGGCGGTGCGGACCAGGAAGCCGTCGCCCTGCGGGGTGACCTCGGTGACGGTCACCTCCTCCACCTCGGGCACGGCGTGCCGGGCGAACCACATGCCGTACGAGCTGAAGGTGTCGATCGGGAGCGGGTGGCTGTGCTCGGCCGTCAGTCCGCGGGTGGCGCAGTACGCGGCGAGGGTGTGCTGGCCGTCGGGCGCGGACAGGTTGGAGGACCAGGGCTCCGATTTCAGGTACATGCCCTCGGGCATGTGGTCCCGCCACGAGGCCATGGGCCGCCCCAGCACCCGTACGCCGAGCCCGGCCGCGACCGCATGCGCGGCGATCGACAGCCCGTACGGCCCGGCGCCGACCACGACGAGATCGTCCATCCGCGTCACCGCTGTCCCTCCAGTCTCATGGACCCACCACCTGTGCCCCGGCCTCCAGCAGTACGCAGCAGATCCCGCGGGGCGGCGGACCCCTGCGGGTGACGGGGGGTCACCGGGTCACCAGCTCGTCCGGTTCGGCAGGCGCCGACGGGGTCATGTCCCGTGCGCGCTGGCGAGGGGCGCGTACCACCGCACGCGCCGTGCGCCGTCCGTGCGCCGGTACGCCGCGCAGGGCGCGCACGCCCTTCCCCGCACCCCGGCCCAGGAACGCGGCGAGCATCGCCAGGAACGGCACGAGGTCGTCGGCGGCGAACCAGGCCGCCTCCACCCTCCCCCGCTCCTCCCTCGGCGCCGCCCGTACCGGTCCGGACCTACCGCCTCCGGTACGGTCCCGCCTGGCCGAGCCGGCAGTGGGCTCCGGGACCGAAACGCGCTCCGCCCGCCGGTCGGTCGATCCCGCGGGGCCCGGGACGCGGCCCTGAGGCCGCCCCGTCGGGGTGGCCGCCGCGGGCGGGCGGCTCGGGGCCCGCCCGGGGAGCCGGCGGCTTCGGGCCGCCGCCAGGAGGGCGTAGTTCTCCACCACGAACACCCGGCCCGGGCCGCCCGAGGGCTCCGGGACCCGTTGCCCCGTCAGGTCCAGGTACATCGCCTGAATCACATCCAGTCCGGCGGCGTCGGTGAACAGCCGGAACTGCGCGCCGGGCCGGGGGTTGAAGTCCACCAGCCGGAAGCACCCGTTCTCGTCGCGGCGGAAGTCCAGGTCGAGGATGCCCTGGTAGCCCAGTCGTTCGGCGAGGTGCAGTCCCGCCTCCTCCACCGCCGGATCCGGCAGCCAGCGCCCGACAGCCGTGAGCCCCGTCCGTACCGGCCACGACAGCTCCTTGCGGCCCGAGCCCACGAGCAGCGGACGTCCGTCCCGGGCGAAGGCTCCGTGGAAGAACCAGTCCGTGTCCTTCCCGGCCGGCAGGAACCGCTGCAACAGCAGCCGGCTCCCGGCTTCCGCGGAGCGCTCGTAGAGCCGGTGCGTCTCGGCGGCCGTGTGCACGAGCGTGGTGCTGCGCAGTTCGCCGCCCGCGGGAAGCAGCCAGGGCCGGCTCCATTTGGCGACCACCGGCAGACCCAGGCGCCACGCGGCCTCCGCTGCCTCGGCCCCGTTCGCCGGGATCACGGTCTCCGGGTGCGGGATGCCCCAGCGCGCGCACAGCCCGGACAGTTCGGCCTTGTCCGCCACCCGGGAGGGCAGTCCGTCGGGCTGGTGAGGGATGCGGAACCGCCCGTCGAGCATCGGCGCGATCCGGGCCACCGCGATCGCGCTCAGGTCGTCCATCGTGACGAGCACCGCCGGCCGGCCGATCCGCTCCGACACCCCGACGAGGCACTCCAGCAGCGTTTCCGGAGCCTCGGGGTCCAGACCCCCGGACGGCCCGGTGTGCACGGCGTGCAGGTAGCGCGAACGCCTTATGGGACCTCCCCCGGCCTCGACGACGGCATGGACCTCCACGCCCCTGCGCCCAAGGGATCTGACGGCGCCGAGGGTTCCGTGGTGGAACGGATTCCGATCAAGTCTGAGCACAACAGCGGGCACATGGCTGGCGAACGCGTGCATGGGAACGATGTCTTTCACCTAGTCGGACCAAGCGGGGTGAATACGCAACTGCGAATGGCCTACAGAGGCTGTCTCCGGGCAGGCCGTTCATCGGATGTGATGCCTAACGTCATGGACAAGCACACCGGTTCAGGAAAGCTGGGGAGATGCCATGTCCAGACCACGTCGCCGAGTGGCGAGCACCTGCATCGGCACCGTCGCGGCCGGTCTGCTCGCCACCGGAGCCGCCCTCGCAGCACCCGAGGACGACTCGCCCAAGAGTTCTGACATCGCCATGGGTGCCTATCTCGACTACGGTCCGCCCGGTGTCGCCCGGATCCCGTTCCTGTCGAACTGGCTCGGCGGCAAGGAGATTCGGGTCGGGCACACCTATCTCCCCGGCGACCAGTGGGCCGGCATCGAGGGCAACGTCAGCTTCCTTGACGACTGGGCCAAGTGGCGCCGGGGTGGGGCGAACCGGATGTTCGTCCTCAACGTGCCCATGCAGGAGCGCAACGAGGGCCGCGTCCCCGACCGCGAGGTGGCCCAGCTGATCAGGGCCGGCGCTGCGGGCGACTTCGACCAGCACTTCAAGAAACTCGCGCAGCGGCTGGTGGGACTGGGCGTCCCGGACACCGTGATCGTGCTCGGCTGGGAGATGAACGGCGTCACGTACACCCACCGCTGCGGGCCGGACCCGGAGAACTGGAAGGCGTACTGGAAGCGCGCCGTCAACGCGATGCGCTCCGTGCCGGGCCAACGGTTCAAGTTCGATTTCGCGCCCAACCGCGGTACCGACGCGATCGGTTGGACCAAGTGTTACCCGGGCGACGACGTCGTCGACATCATCGGCATGGATTCGTACGACCAGGCTCCCGGACGGACCTTCGACGACCAGATCACCCAGCCGTACGGGCTCCAGGAACAAGTCGACTTCGCGAGAGCACACGGAAAGCAGATCTCGTACCCGGAGTGGGGACTGTTCCGGCGCGGGGACAATCCCGAGTACGTACGACGCATGCTGAAGTGGATCGAGCAGCACAGGCCGCTCTACCACACCATCACCGACTACTGCCCGCACGGCGTGTGGCAGTGCAAGCAGAACCCGCAGTCCGCGAAGGCCTTCCGCGCGGCGCTCACGCCCGAGCGGCCGGGACCGGTGATCCCGACGCCCGTGCTGCCGACGCCCGTGATCCCGACCCCGGTCGTCCCGACGCCCGTGATCCCGACCCCGGTCGTCCCGAAGCCGCAGACCCCGAAGCCGCAGACCCCGAAGCCCGAGGTCTCCGTGCCCGCACCCGTGCCCTCCCAGGCGGTGCCGGCGCCGGCGGTCTCGGTGAGCCCGAGCTCGCAGGTCCCGGTCCCGGTCCCGGTCCCGAAGCCGCAGGCCCCGAGCCCGGTGCCGAGCCTGATCGTGCCGAAGCCCGAGCCGCCCGAGCCGCCCCAGCTGCCCGAGCCGCCCCAGCCGCCCGAGCCGCCCCAGCCGCCCCAGCTGCCCGAGCCGCCCACGAACAGCAGGCAGTGGTGCGTGCCGATGAACTTCGGCGAGTGGCTCTCCAAGCTGGTCGGCAAGCAGGCCTTCTGCATCACGATGGACTGGGGCAAGGACTCCGACTTCTGGCCCTGGTAGACCCGTCCCCGTCACCGGACGCGCAGTTCGTTGAGCCGGGCGCGCCAGCCCCTGGCGGCCGGCAGGGACTCGCGCAGCGCGCCCACCGCCCGCTCGCGCCCCGCCACCTGTGATGCGTGCAGGTGGAGCAGGGGCGCGAGCGCCGTCCTCGCCATCATGAGGCGCCGGTTGACGACCGTCTCGGGCCGCCAGTGGTTCTTGTACGGCTCGTTGCCGCGCAGGAAGCTCACCACCGGGCGGCCCTCCGCCAGGGCGCGGCCCGCCTCGTAGCGGAGCAGCAGCGTCGCCACGTCCACCTTCCGCGCCCGCAGGTCCGGGTCGGCGCCGTACAGGTAGCCGCCGCTCAGCGCACCGGACAGCAGCGTGACGTTGGCCGCCACCACCTTCCCGTCCAGCCGGAACTCGGTCAGCCGGCCCTCGCCGACCCGCACCATCCGCCGGGTGGCACGGGTCAGGTGCTCGGCGAAGCGGGGCTTGAGGTGCTCCGGCGTCACCCCGCGCCCGCGCCACTGCTTCTCGTGGAGCCGCAGCAGCGTGCGTACGGCATCGGGCACTTCGTGCTCGGTGACCTCGTGCTCCTCGATCCCTGCGGCATCGGTCTTGCGCAGTTTGGCCCGCACCCGCTGGGCTCCGGAGGCCGGCATCCGTTTGACCAGCTCGTCGAACGGCAGCGCGGGCAGCTCCATGCAGGTGGAGTCGGTGAGCTTGCTGCGCACCCCCGGCCACTCCTCGTACAGCACCTCGGCAGCCGCTCCGGGCCGCACCTCGCGCAGGTCGACGACCGCGCTGCGGGCGGCCCGGTGCAGGCCGCGGGCCAGCGCCGGGACGACCCGGTCAACGTACTCGGCGGCCACCAGGACGTCGAAGTGGTCGGTGATGCCGCCACCGAGGGGCACCAGGAGCGGCAGCGGCCGGTGGACCAGCATCAGCGCTGCCACGCCGACGAGCTCCTCACCGCGCCGCACCAGTACGAGGCGCAGCCTCCCCTCCCGACCGTAGGAGAGCCACCAGGAATGCAGCCAGGCGTGGCTCTGGAAGGGCGTCGCGGTGGGGCAGGCCCGGAAGAGCCGGTTCCACGGCTCTTCCAACGCGGCGAACTGCCGGGGATCGCGGCACAGCGTCACCGACAGGGCCCCGGTGGAGCCCGTAGTCATCGCACGGACTCCTTCTCCTTGGTGTCGGTGTGCTCACCCTGGGCGGGCAGGGAGGCGTACTCCTCGACGACGGGCTGCTCCTCGAATCGCCGGCCGCGGCCGGGCCGGGCGAGCAGCCACAGCCCGCCCAACAACCCACCGGCACACAGCCCGACGGCCCCGCTGATGGTGGCCGACGGCGAGGCGGGCTCGGTCGGGGCGACGGCCTGGTTGAAGAGCAGCAGTTGGACGCCGGTGTTCTTGGCGGCCTGATTGCTGCTCAGCGACAACGCGTCGGCCACGGCGTTGGCGATGGCCGCGGCCTCGGCGGGGCGCTTGGACGTGCCGGTGATCGCGATCATCGGGGACTCGGGGGAGGTCTCGGCGCGCACCCGGGTACGGAGCTGGCGGGCGCTGATCCCCGCGCGCGGCTGGGCGTACGCGAGGGTGGAGCTGCTGGTGGCGATGCGCGCGTACGCCTGCGCGAAGCCGAGTGCGGTGGCCGGCTCGGTGGTTTCGTCTGGGACGGCTACGACGTAGCTGGTGGCCGCGTACTCGGGCGTCTTGAGCACCCCGTACGCCCCGCCCGCGGCCAGCCCGAGCAGGGCGCCGGCGGGCAGCAGCCACCATGCGGGCGGCAGCAGCCGGCCCTTGCGACGACTGCGGTCGGTCTTCTTCTGATCAGTGGTGTCGGCCATGTGCGTGCTCACTTCCTGGGTGAAAGGGTTACCTTCGGGCCCGGACCGGGCCCGTACTGACGTACAGATCAGCCGCTCTTCCCGCCCGCGCGCCCGGGTCCGGGCCGGGCGGGATCGGCAGCCTGCACCGCCCCCGGCGCTCCGACGCCCCCGCGGCTGCCGGGCCCGGACACTGCCCCGGCCGCCGGCATCCCGCTCCCACCGACGACCGCCGACCCGTCCGGAGCGGCCTCCGGGGCGGTGTCCGGGGGGTTCCGGGACAGGGCGAGGCGGTACACGCCCAGCAGTTGGTCGGCGCTGCGCGCGATGTCGTAGCGGCGGACCACCGGTGGTGGTGGCAACCGACGCGCTCCGGCCTCCATGTGTCCGCGCAGGGCCGCGATCAACTCCTCCGTTCCGGTTCCGATCCGCCGGGCCCCCGGCGCCTGCGCCGCCGGCAGGTCGTCGATCGCCGGACAGGTGACGTGCAGGACGGGCAGCCCCGCGGCCAGGGCCTCTACCACGGCCAGCCCGAACGCCTCCTCGCGCGACGGCGACACGAAGACGTCCATCGCGGCCAGCAGCGCCGGAATCCCGGGCGTCCCCCCGTCCGTGCCGTCGCCCAACGGGTCCCGTTCGCCCAGCAGGTGGATCCGGCTCTGCGCGCCCAGCTCCACGGCCAGCCGCCGCAGCACCGGCCGTTCCGGTCCGTCCCCGGCCAGCAGCAGGTGCGCACCCGGTAGCGCCGCCACCGCCCGGACCAGCGAGTCGAACCGCTTGCCCGGAACCAGCCGCCCGACCCCGCCGATGACGAACGCCCGCTCCGGTAGCCCGGTCCGGGCCCGGGTGGCCCTGCGCACCCCCTCGTCGAAACGGAAGCGCGCGGCCTCGATCCCGTTCGGTACGACGTGCACGCGGGCGGCCGGCACCCCCCAGCCCTCCAGCCGCTCCGCCACGGTGTCCGACACCGCCACGGTCGCCGCGCCCAGCCGTTCACTGGCCAGGTACAGGGCCCGTACCCCGCGGGTCAGCGGGCGGCCCTCGATCTCGTCCTCGCCGAGGGAGTGCTCGGTGGCCACGGTCGCCCCGACCCCGGCGAGGCGGGCCGCGAGCCGCCCGTACACGCAGGCCCGGTACAGGTGCGTGTGCACGAGGTCGTACTTCCCGCGTCGGATGAACCGCACCAGCTTCGGCAGCGCACCCAGGTCCCGGTTGCCCTGCATCCCCAGGTGCACCACCCGGACCCCGTCGGCCCGCAGCCCCTCGGCCACCGGCCCCGGGTTGCTCAGCGTCAGCACGTCGCAGTGCATCGGCATGTGCCGTAGCAGCAGCCTCAGTTGCTGCTCGGCCCCGCCTACGCCGAGTCCCGTGATGATGTGCAGCGCCCGCACGGCCTTCACCGGCGCACCGCCCGCCGCAGCTCATGCACCCGGTGCCGCAGCTGCTTGATCCGCAGCCGCCCGGCCCCGTCCGCCTGGCTGATGTGCGTACGCGGCAGGGCGTGCGGGCCCGCGAGGCGTCCGGGGTCGATGGCGCAGGCGTACCCGTACTCGGCGGCCCGCGTCGCGGCGACGACCCGCTCGTCGAGGTGCCCGTACGGGTAGCAGAACCCCTCGGGCAGGGTGCCGGTCAGTTCCCGGATCAGCTCCCGGCTGCCCCGCAGTTCCTGCTGGAGGACGTCGTCGGCCGCCGCGGTGAGGTCCTGGTGCAACAGCCCGTGCGAACCGATCTCCTGGCCGGCGGCGGCGACTTCGCGGATGCCCTCGGCGGTGAGCAGCGACTTGCGCGGGCCCAGCGGGTCCCACACGTTGTCCACGCCGAGCCGCCCGGGCAGCACGAACAGGGTGGAGGTGCAGTCGTAGCGGCGCAGCAGCGGCAGCGCCCGGGTCAGGTAGTCCGTGTAGCCGTCGTCGAAGGTGAGCCCGACCAGCCCGGCGCCGCGCCCGGCCGCGCGGGCCCGCAGCAGCTCGCCGACGGACACCCCCCGCAGGCCCCGGGAGCGCAGCCACAGCAGCTGGGCCTCCAGGGTGGCCGGGGTGACGGTGATGCCGTACGGGTCCTCGGCCGGGTCGGTGAACTCGGCGACCGAGTGGTACATCAGGACCCACGGCGAGGCGGTCCGGCGGGCGGGGGACGTGGCGGCGGCCGGCGCCTTGCGGATGTCAGCGGACATGACGGAACCTTTGGGTCAGCTGGGCGATCTGGGCGGGCACAGCGGTGATTTCGAGGGCCCGTATGGCCATGCCGGTGGCACCGAACATGGCGGGGACGAGCAGGCAGCCGAGGGCGGCGCTGAGCAGCGGGTCGGGGATCATCGGCCCCGCGATCCAGCCGGTGCCGCAGGCGGCGACGGCGGCGACGGCGAGCCGGCCGATGCTGAGCGCGACCCGGCGGACCTGGATGGCGACGATCCGCGAACCGAGTCCGGTGAGCAGCAGGGCGGCGGTGGTGGAGATGCCGGCCGCGTTGGCGGCGGCGATGCCGTAGGTGCCCCACCAGCGGACGGCGAAGGCTCCGGCCACGATGTTGACGAGGAGCCCGGCACCCATCGCGAGCGCCGGGAACCAGGTGGGCCGGGCGGTCGAGAAGAAGGGCCGGGACAGCGCCCCGACGAGGCAGTGGCCGAGGAGTCCGAGGCCGTAGATCCGCATGACGGAGGCGGTGGCCAGCGTGTCCTGGTGGGTGAACGCGCCGCGTTCGAAGAGGACTTCGATGATCTGGGGTGCGTACCCGATGACCAGGGCGCTGCCCATGAGGACGGCGAGGGAGGCCAGCGCGAGGTCGCGCTCGACGCGCCGCCGGGCCTTCTCCCGCTCCCCGCCGGCCATGGCCTGGGCGACGACGGGGAAGGTGACGGTGCAGATCATCAGGGACAGCACCATCGGCATCTGCGCGACCTTCTGCGCGTAGTTCAGGTGCGAAATGGCGCCGGGCGGCAGCGACGCGGCGAGGAACCTCTCGACCAGGACCTGCGACTGCCGGAACACCGCGAAGAAGATCACCGGGGCGATGAGTCCGAACGCGATCAGGGTGGGTCGGTCCCGGTCGCGCTGGCTGCGCGGGGCGCCCTTGGCCCGGGACGGCCCGAAGCCCACGTCCCGGATGAACGCGGGCAGTTGGACGAGGACCATCAGCATCCCGCCGACGGCGACCCCGGCGGCGGCGGCCCGTACCCCCCACAGGGCGTGCAGGGCGACCATCGTCCCGATGATCCCGACGTTGTACGAGACGTAGATCGCGGCCGGGGACAGGAAGGACCGGTGTGCCCGCAGCGCGGCACTGAAGTACCCGGCGATCCCGAAGGACAGCACGGTCAGCGCGGTCAGCCGGGTGCACTCGACGGCCAGCGCCGGGTCCGGCAGTCCGGGCGCGAGCACCGCGACGACCAGCGGCGCGGCGACCATCAGCAGGGAGGCGACGGCGGCCAGGAACACGGCCAGCCGTGGCAGGGTCGCCCCCACGAGCAGCCGTACGGGGTCCTGCCTGCGGGCCTCCCTGCGGGTGAGCCCGGCCCGGATGGCCGCCCGCCGGGCCAGGGCTTGACTGAAGGCGGGCACCATCAGCAGGGCCATGGCGTCCTCGATCAGCAGGGTCGAGGCCATCTCGGGCACGGTCCAGGCGATCAGGAAGGCGTCGCTGTCGTGCCCGGCCCCGAAGAGGTGCGCGATGGTCTGGTCCCGGACCAGCCCGAACACCGCCCCGGCGGCGGTCAGCCCGGCCGTGACGGCGGCGGCCTTGGCCAGGAACCGCCCCAGTGGTGCGGGGCCGCTGCTGCCCGGGCCGCTCGGACCGCCCCGGCCGCCGGACCCCCGGGGGCCGGTGCCCAGGGCGTCCCGTCCGGGTCCCGGTGCGTCGGGCAGCCCGCCGCGCGTGGCCGCCCGGGCCGCCACGCGGACGCCGCGCTCCGCAGGGGCGCCGGCCCCGCCCGGATACCCGTGCGGGGCTGCGGAACCGACTGCGGCGGGCGACGCCGGGGCGCCCGCACCCGGTACCGCCCGTCCGGCTCCGGAGCCGGACGGGAACGGTGTGCCCGTTCCGGCCGGGGGCCGGGGTCCGGCGGGTCCGTGTTGGGCGGCGGGGGCCGACGTGGCGGGCGGGCCCGGGACGCGGGCGGGGGCCCCCCCCGGCGGGGGGGCCGGGGGGGGGCGCCCC